>NZ_WHNW01000008.1 GCF_009362845.1 Ostreibacterium oceani
CTTCTAGCTCTTCTTTCATTAAAATAGAAAATCTAACAACATCACTTTAAGTAATAGCAACACATTAAGTAACACAGCATTTAAAATTAAAATTTATATTATTAAATAACAATAGCCTAAATGACAATATCGAATCCCTCTTTCTCCGCCACTCCCTCTATTTGACCCCATCCCAGCCCCTCATCCTAGCCCTCATACTAGACCCTATTCCAAGCGTCGCCAAAGCACATCCAAGCGCCTACAAAACACATTCAAACACCCCACTCCACACTGCTCCAACCCCAGTTTGCCAAAAAAATTCATGGTTTTGACACTTCAACGCGGTTTCATCCCGTATAATGAGAGCAAATAATCAAAAACTCATAGGATGTTACTCATGAAAAAACAACTCATCGCCCTCTCTGCCTTGTTACTAGTAGGCCTTGCGCACAGCGAAGAAAAACCAAATTTAGATCTATTAAACAGTAGCTTAAACCCAAGCGCTGAAATAAAGTCTGTCACCCAATCGGCTATTCCTGGTATTTACGAAGTCCAAATCAACAACCAAATTGTCTATCTATCCGAGGACGGCGAAAAGGTCATCACAGGGGATATTTATGATTTAAAGCAGAAATTTAGCCATACTGAAAAAACAAAAAACGCCCTGCGCCAACAAACGGTGGCCAGCATTGATGACAGTGACAAAATCATCTACCAAGCCAAAGAGGAAAAATACCGCATCACCGTTTTTACCGATATAACTTGCCCCTATTGCACCCAACTGCATGAGCAAATAGCAGAATTTAACGACCAAGGCATTACGGTCAAATACATGGCATTCCCACGGGCAGGCGCGGGTTCACAGGCGCAGAAAGACATGCAAAAAATCTGGTGCGCCGACGACAAAGCTCAAGCCATGAATGAAGCCAAAAAGAATAAGCAAATTCCAGATGCAACTTGCGATGGCAATCAGGTCATCGAGCAATTTTTACTCGGTCAAGATATTGGCATTAACGCAACACCTACCACGATTTTTGAAGATGGTGAACTACAGCCAGGCTTTGTCCCAGCAGAAGACATGCGAAAAATTCTCGATGAAAAAGCCCTAAGCGCTAAATAAAAGCCAAATAAAATATAAATAAAACAATTAACTAATCCACCTTTGCTGGTGGATTAACACCTGCAAAAGGAAGCTTTTAAGCTTCCTTTTTTTATGAATTTTTGTCGTTTTTTGTCGTTTTATCGTTTTTATTGCGATACCCCGTCGCAACCTCGAATTAGCAATCACCCTTTAATAATCACCCTTTAATAATCACCCTTTGATGCACATTATTTAATCCACTTTATTTAATTCGCCATGACCATTAATCATCGCCGTTACGATCGCGCATCGGCGCAATCGCACAAAATAGTCAATAAAATGGTCAATAAAATGGCAGTTTTATTATAAAATTTGTGGGCTTTTTGCATTACAATAGTCAGCTTACAAAGGCATTTTGCATTTTTTAGCCTATTTATTTTTTATATTTATCACCAAAGGGGTATCTATTATGACAGTCGAACGTGAGGCAATGGAATTTGATGTCGTTATTGTTGGTGCTGGCCCAGCAGGACTCGCCACCGCCATCCAACTCAAACAACTGGCAGATAAAAACCAACAAGATATTGAGATTTGTGTCGTTGAAAAAGCCGCTGAAATCGGCGCACATATTGTCTCGGGTGCGGTCTTTGAGCCCACCGCGCTCAACGAACTCATTCCAGACTGGCAAACACTAGATGCGCCCATTCATACGGCCGTTAAACACGATGAAATCAGCCTCTTAAAATCCGCTGAGAAAGCGACCCGCATCCCCAACTGGGCAGTACCTAAGACGATGCACAATACGGGCAACTACATTGTCTCTCTTGGCAATTTAGTGAAATGGCTAGGCGAATATGCGGAAAATTTGGGCATTAATGTCTTTCCAGGCTTTGCAGGCGCGGAAATTTTATATGATGCTGACGGCGCAGTGTATGGTATCGCAACGGGCGATATGGGCATAGACATTGAGGGACAACAAAAAGCCAGTTTTGAGCCTGGCATCGAGCTACACGCCAAATACACCGTTTTTGCCGAAGGTTGTCGCGGCCATTTAGGTAAACAGCTCATTGCCCATTTTCAGCTGGATGCTGATAAAGACCCTCAGCACTACGGCATCGGCGTCAAAGAAGTCTGGGAAATCCCCGCTGAACAGCATCAACCCGGGTTAGTAATCCACACGGCAGGCTGGCCGCTCAGCGAATCAAACAGTGCGGGCGGTGGGTTTTTATACCACTTTGGTGACAATCTAGTCTCGATTGGATTAATTACAGATTTGTCCTATCGTAACCCGCATGTTTCTCCCTTTGAGGAAATGCAACGCTATAAAACACACCCCATTATTCGAAAACACTTAGACCAAGGCAAGCGCATCGGCTATGGCGCGCGTGCCATTACCAAAGGCGGTATTCAGTCGCAGCCAAAAATGTATTTCCCTGGCGGTTTGCTCATCGGTGATGATGCAGGCACTTTAAATTTTGCCAAAATCAAAGGCTCCCATACAGCAATGAAATCGGGTATGATTGCGGCTGAGGTTTTATTCACTGCCATTTCTAATGGTCGTTCTCATGATGCGCTTAGCGAATACGAAACGGCCTACCAAGCCTCATGGGCGTACCAAGAATTACACAAACAACGTAACTTTGGGCCTGCGCAGCATAAATGGGGTAATTTATTAGGCTCCGCCTATGCCTTTATTGACATCAATTTGTTCGCAGGCAAGCTGCCTTGGACGCTGCGCGACAAACAGCCTGACTACAGTACGCTAGATACTGCCGATAGTGCGCCAACAATCAACTACCCAAAACCCGATGGTACGCTTACTTTTGATCGATTATCGTCAGTTTATTTGGCATCACTCCATCATGATGAAAATCAACCCGTGCACTTGCAGCTCAAAGACGCACAAAAACCAATCACTTATAATCTAGCCAAGTTTGACGAGCCTGCTCAGCGCTATTGCCCTGCAGGCGTGTATGAAATCGTGGCTAACGAAGCCGGTGAAAAAATGCTACAAATTAACGCACAAAACTGCGTACATTGTAAAACCTGTGACATTAAAGACCCCGCACAAAACATTAACTGGGTGACACCTGAAGGCGGTTCTGGCCCTAATTACTCTAACATGTAATTAATACTGATTAGCACTGATTACTACTAATTAGCAACCGACTAAGCGCCATTTTTTGGCGCTTTTTTTCATTCAACCAATTAATATAAAAGCATTAAATAAAACCAGTAACAAAAAATCGCCTTCTTTTGTAAGAATATTGCTTAATACTGCTATTAACAAATTGTAATGGCAATACCGTTAATTAGCCGCACGAAAATGGTGTAATTTGTTATAATCAGTGCAACAAAAATATTAACGCTTTTCCATGAAAAAAATGGCTAAAAACAGTAGATTGCGCGGTCAATTTGGTGCCAAAACGAATAATGCCAGTCATGATAATAACCATGATGATAACAACAACGCCTATCGCGCTTGGTTGTTATTCTATGGCTACAAAGATACACCGAGCAATCACTTGTTTTGGCAACAAACCCAAATAACAAAAACAAATGACCACCAAACCTTATGCGTTGAGCTATTAATGCAGGCATCGATGATTAAAGCCGCCATCGTGCATATCGACTGCGACAAAATCATCAATCATATGATTCAACAGTTTTTTGCAACTTACAAGGATTTAATCGTCACGATACGAGAAAGCAAAGACTATCAGCGTCTGCGCCTACAGCTAGACCATGAGTTCAAATTCATCCCTAAATACCTACCGCAATAACCCATCGCAATAATCTACCGCAAAACGCGCCTTCGCAGTGCCCGTTCTCGTAGCGCCCGTTCTCGTAGCGCCTAGCCAATAATGCTTAGCAATAATGAATCATGCTAAGCGATAATGCCAGCCGATTTTCCCGCCGCGATAACCCCTGCAATCGCTTGTGCCAGCGTATTCTCATCAAACGCACTTGACATCTGTGTACGAATTCTCGCTTTACCTGCTGGCACAACAGGATAAGCAAACGCCGATGCTAAAATCCCTTGCGAAGCAAGCGCCTGAGAAAAAGCTTGTGCGCGGTTGGCATCGCCGACCATAATCGGGATAATGGGGTGCCCCTCGCCTGCCAAATCAAACCCTGCTTGGGTTAATGCACTGCTAAACTGTTCGGCATTGCGCTGCAACGTTTGTCGGCGCTGTGGCTCGGCTTCTACGATATCCAATGCGGTCAATGATGCTGCCGTAATCATCGGCGCCAGCGCATTTGAGAATAAGTAAGGGCGAGAGCGCTGTCTCAATAATTCGACAACGCTGGCGCTGGCGGCAACATAGCCACCAGATGCACCACCCAACGCCTTACCCAATGTGCCCGTCACAATATCGACGCGATTCATCACATCACAATGCTCAATCGAGCCGCGACCTTGCGCGCCTAACACGCCAACCGCGTGCGAATCATCAACCATCACCAATGCACCGTACGCTGCCGCCAAATCACAGATCACAGGCAAATTCGCAATCGTTCCATCCATCGAAAACACCCCATCGGTGGCAATCATGATATGCCGTGCGTGTGCGGATTTGGCTGCGGCGAGTTGTGTTTCTAAATCCTGCATATCATTATTTTGGTAGCGATAGCGCTTTGCCTTGCATAATCGAATACCATCGATAATGCTGGCGTGATTTAGGCTATCACTGATAATTGCATCAGGCTCACCCAGCAGTGTTTCAAATAGCCCCGTATTGGCATCAAAGCACGAAGAATATAGAATACAAGCATCTTGTTGCAAAAAATTCGCCAACCGTGTCTCTAACGCATGATGCAGTGATGACGTTCCACAGATAAACCTTACCGACGCCATGCCATAGCCGTTTTCGTCTAAGGCTTTTTTAGCCGAGGCAATCAAGCGCGGTTCATTTGCTAGCCCCAGATAATTATTTGCACAGAGATTTAGCATCTCCACCGATTGTCGCTGTGGTTCTACCGCTGTTTGGATATGGGCCGACTGCTCCGACGTAATCGACACCTCATGTTTGGTCAGTCCTTGCGCGTCAATGTCGGCGAGTGTGGCTTGAATTTGATTATAAAACGGTTGGTTGTGCATGCTAATTACCTCAAAAATAAGTGGGCTATGGGTTCGTTATTGTAATTGCGTTATTGATTATTAATTTTATCAGCTTATTGAAGTCGTTGGGACAATGATTGCAAACAATTGCAAAAAAAAACCTTAACCTAAGCATCAATTTCAGTATAGCCTTTAGTTATGGGCTTTAGTTATGGGCTGCACTATATATAACGCGGTATATACTATCCGCATACGACAGGTCGCCTGTTAACGCGCGCTTTTAAGGATTGTCTTTTGCCGATAGCATGATAAAATTACCGCATCCATTTAACCGCAACGCAACGACCTAGATACCCGACAGGTCCTATCACACGGAGCATCACACGTCGCATAGCCACCAATATTCGAAATATCAACCATACAGCAACTTTAACAACAACCCTAACAGACCAACATGAATCAAACTCAGTCAAACCAAATCAAGCCTAAGCAACTCGCCTTGTATTATTCACCCAGTTGTTTTTATTGCTTGCGGGTACTCGATACCGTAGACGACTTAGGAATACATATCACCCAACACAATATTCACCGTGATCAGTCCGCATACAACGCGCTAAAACAAGGCGGTGGCAAAACACAAGTCCCTTGCCTGCGCATCGATCATGGTGACAGTATCCAATGGTTATACGAATCCGCTGATATTGTGGCTTATATTGAGCAACACGTTAGCCACGCGGACTAAACAGAAACACGAAATAGCCATAAAAACAGCAACAAAAACAGGGTTCAACAACTGCGAAACAAATAACGAATGCGAAGCGAATAACAACTGCGACACTAAACGCCCGGCACTAAACGCCCGTTGATGTCAGTCAAGTCCGCACTGCGCCAGTCCGATTTGTCTTAGCGCCTCGTAACCTAGCATTGCAACCGTATTTGACAGGTTCATGCTACGTGAATTCGCCTGCATTGGGATACGCAACCAATGGTCGTCGTGAATTGAGCGCATATCGTCGATGGCAATACCCGCATCTTCAGACCCAAAAATTAACATGTCCTCAGGCTGAAAAGTCATACGATACGCCGACTGCTGTCCTTTGGTTGTCACAATAAATCGCCGATGCTGCTGCGTTTTGTCCAAAAAAATCGGCCAACTGGCATAGTGTTGCACCGTTGCGTATTCAATATAATCCATCCCCGCTCTTGCTAAACGCTTGTCATCCCATACAAAACCCAGCGGGTGAATCAGGTGTAACTGAATACCTGTATTGGCGCAAAAACGGATAATATTCCCCGTATTTTGCGGAATTTTGGGCTGGTATAGCGCCACATGAATGGTCATAAAATCGAGGCCAAACGCGTAAACAGTTATCGTTAGTTAGCGGTTACTTTATTTATAAATATCGATGTCTTTTGCTTGAAGGCTGGCCAGTGCTGCACGGAAATAATCAACCATCGACCAAACGGTTAATATGGCCGCAAGCCCTAATAAAACATAGCCAATCATGGCATTGGGCAAAATCCAAACTGGCTTATAAACAATCAAAAAGCCCAAGGCCAAAATTTGTACCGTGGTCTTTAATTTGCCAATATATTTGACGGCTACCGCATCGCCAATATTCAGTGTTGCCATAAACTCACGCAGTGCCGAGATTAAAATATCTCGCCCGATAATAATCGCCGTACAAATTAACAAAAACAAACCAGCCATACCTTCGCTATGTTTTAATAACAATGACAGCAAGACAATAGCAATCAGCAACTTATCGGCCACAGGGTCTAGTAGCGCGCCGAGTTTGGAGGTTTGGTTGAATCGACGGGCAATATAACCATCAAAGAAATCCGTGACAGAAGCCAGCGAAAAAATCGCAAACGCCACCCAATGATTGCCAGGAAAATCCCATAAAAAGGCCAATAAATACAGTGGAACTAGAAATACGCGAAAAAAAGTTAACTGCAAAGCAACATTCATTGTTCGTCTCGATGGGTGATTGACTATCTCCTTAATCATGGAAATAGTCGTAAATAGTTTGAGCCAGATGAACGCTAATTCCGTCCACTTTGGCGAGCTCTTCAACGCTCGCTCGTTTAACGCCCTTAATACCTGCAAAATATTGTAACAGAGTTTGGCGTTTTTTTTCACCAATTCCTTCGATTGCAGTTAACTCAGATGTCAGCCGCGCTTTATCCCGCTTTTTACGATGCCCCATAATCGCGAATCGATGCGATTCATCCCGTATCAGCTGAATCAAGTGTAATGCGGGGTGGTGACTAGGCAGTTGAACTTGCTTACTAACCGATTGAATAATCAACCGTTCTAACCCTGCTTTGCGGTCACTGCCTTTGGCTATACCGATAAGCACGACGGTCTGCATATCCAGCGCCGTCAACACCGCCTTGGCGGCATTAAACTGCCCTTTTCCACCATCGACAAATAAAATATCTGGGCAGCGCTCATCACCGAGCAATGCATTGCGCTTAAACCGTGAAAATCGTCGCGTGAGTGCCTGAAACATCGCGGCATAGTCGTCTCCGCTGGTGACCGTGTCGATGTTATAACGACGATAATCGGATTTTTTGGGGCCATTTTGATCAAAGACCACATAGCTCGCCACGGTAGCCTCGCCCATGGTGTGGCTCACATCAATACAGGCCATTAATTGTGGCGGCTGTGCTAACCCCAACAAGTCTGTCAACGCCGCAAACTGAGCATTTAATGTCATTTTTTTGACTTTTTGCTGTTGAATGGATAGCTTGGCATTCTCCAGCGCCAAGCCCAGCCACTTCGCACGATACTGCCTTGGCTGAGAAACAATTTTGGTCGTTGCGTTAAACTTATCTTTGAAGAAATTTTGAATCCACTGTGCGTGTGGCACAGGGTGGCTCACAATGATTTCTTTGGGCGGTGCTTTGTCAAAATAGATTTGTTCGATAAAGCTTTGCAATATTTCCGTTTCACTATCATCGGCGCGAACTTTGGGGAAATAAGACTGTGTTCCTAAGCTACGCCCAGAGCGGTAATAAAAAACTTGGACAACGGCACCAATGCTTGCTTCTCGACAAACGGCAATGACATCTGCATCACCTTTTTCGTTAGTGATGTATTGTTTTTCAAGCACGCGCCGCAAACTCTGCAATTGATCACGGTAAAAAGCCGCGGTTTCATAGGCCTGTTCAGCGGCGGCGGCAGTCATTTTTTGCTCGATTCGCCATAATAAATCGGCGTTTTTCCCCTCTAAAAAATCCACTGCATCATGAATTTGTTGCTGGTAAGTAGCTTGGTCAACGACACCGACGCAAGGCGCTGTACAGCGATTGATTTGATACTGCAAGCAAGGCCGCGTCCGATTTTTAAAAAAGGTATTATCACAATTACGAATACGAAACACTTTTTGCATGATATCCAGTGTTTCTTTAACGGCTTGCGCACTGGGATAAGGACCAAAAAAACGACCTGGCAAACGCCGTGCGCCACGATAAAATTTTAATCGCGCGAATTTATCATCCGTCAAATGAATATACGGGTAGGTTTTGTCGTCGCGTAATAAGATGTTATATTTGGGGTGAAACTGTTTGATGAGGTTATTCTCAAGTATCAAGGCTTCGGTTTCTGAGTGCGTGACAATGGTTTCAATACGAACGACTTGTGACATCAACGATTGATTTTTAGCCGACAATCCTGGTTTTCTAAAATAGCTCGTGAGTCTTTTTTTTAAATTATTCGCTTTACCAACGTACAGCACATCACCGGCCGCATCCAACATCTGATAGACACCAGGGTAAGTACTGGTGTTTTGCAGAAAATGTGCTTCATCAAATGTTGGGGAGTCTTTGGTATTCATTGTTACAAAATCAATAGATAAATTTATTCTGCCTTATCAAACTGTAGTATACTCATGCCATAAATACCGCGACAATAACACAGCAACACCGCGACAACACCGCGAAATAAGCAAACTAAAAACGAATAAGCGCAAAACGAACAAGCCGAATATCGTTTACAATAAAGTACAATACAATAGGCACAATACAAAACCGTAAACAATCGTCAGCATGGATATTAAAGCACACATTCAGCAAATTGCCCAACAAGCCAAAGCCGCCGCAGAAAAAATGCGCGAAAACACCGCCGAAGCACGCCAAAGCGCTTTATTCATGATGGCGGACCAAATCAGCGCGCAATCAAATGCGATTTTAGCCGCCAACGCAAAAGACATCGAACAAGGCAAGGCCAACCAATTAAGCCCTGCCCTATTGGATCGCCTTAGCTTGACGCCAGCTCGCATTGATGCGATGGTCACTGGTATGCGAGAAATCGCCAAACAACCCGACCCGATAGGCAGTATTCGAGCATTACACACCGTACCTAGCGGCTTTAAAGTCGGCAAAATGCGAACACCCATTGGCGTTATCGGCATTATCTATGAATCACGTCCTAATGTTACCGCAGATGCGGCGGCTATTTGCTTAAAATCTGGCAACGCCTGTATTTTACGGGGTGGTAGCGAAGCATTTCATTCTAACCAAGCTATCATACACTGTATCCAAACGGCCTTGGCAAACAGTGCGTTAGACAATCACATTATCCAATATATTGATACGACGGATCGCCAAGCGGTCAACGAAATGCTCAATGCAGTTGGATTGATTGATGTCGTCATCCCGCGCGGCGGCAAAGGCCTGGTCAAAGTCATTAGCGAACAAGCCAAAATCCCCGTTATTAAACATCTCGATGGGATATGCCACGTGTATATTGATGAATACGCCGATAGCGACAAAGCCATTGCCGTGGCATTTAATGCCAAAACCTATCGCTACGGGATTTGTGGTGCTATGGAAACGCTGTTAGTCCATCAAAAACAACAAGACCAAGTCCTGCCAACCTTAATCGACAAATTTCATGCCGCGGGCGTTTCGCTAGTCGCAGATGCGGCAACAGCGCAGTCTTTTGGCTTAATGACCGCCGATGAAATAGACTGGCATACCGAGTACTTAGACGCGAAACTATCGATTCGCGTTGTCAACGATATTGACACGGCTATCCAGCACATCAACACCTATGGCTCGCACCATACGGATGCCATTGTCACCGAACATATTGGTCAGCAAAACCAATTTTTAAATCGCGTTGACTCTGCCTCTGTCATGGTCAACACACCGACTTGTTTTGCCGATGGTTTTGAATATGGGCTAGGCGCTGAAATTGGCATTAGCACAGATAAATTACATGTCCGCGGCCCTGTTGGCGTCGCTGATTTAACCACAGAAAAATATATAATTTTAGGTAACGGAGAAACACGATAATGATAACAGAACGTTTGTCACCTGACGCATTAAAAGACCTGGCTTTAACGGCGCTAGAAACCCTCAAAGCACAAGACGTCACCGTCCTTGACGTGCGCAACAAGGCGAGTTTCGCCGATTACATGATTGTCGCCAGTGGCACGTCAGACCGCCATTTAAAAGCCATGGCAGACCAAGTGCATATCGATGCCAAAAAAGCCGGCAGCCCACCGTTATCGACAGAAGGCCAAGACTCGCGCAACTGGATTTTAGTCGATTTAGGTGACGTTATCGTCCACTTAATGAAACCTGAAACACGGGCACTTTATGAATTAGAGAAGCTTTGGAGCATTGGCCCTAACCGTAGCCATGAAAGTACCTAATAACGTCAACTGGCATACTAACGCGCATACCAACGCGCATACCAACGCGCACGCAAATAAGCATGCCAATGCGCCTGTCTGTATGGATAGCATGGATATCATGGGTATCATTGCTCACTTCACATAACGCCAATGTGACGTCGAATGCGCAAGCCAATCACACAGGGCACAGGCAACCAGCTGAGCACAGGCACAACGCTAAAGCAATCTCAGCAACTCACGCTCACCCCACAAATACAGCAAAGCCTTCATGTCCTTCAGCTTAACCAACAAGGCTTGGAACAAGCGGTAGCTAACATTATCGATAGCAATGTCATGCTTGAATTAACCAATCAGCCGTCAGATTTTGAGGCAGATAACGACGCTTGGGATAACGACGCTTGGAATAATGACATTCGGGACAGTGATACTAGAGACCATGACACGATGCTATCAGATGCGCATAGCGAACCTGTGGATTTGCAAAACGACGCGATTCTCGATAGCCTACCCGCCGAGCTGGACATCGATGCCAACTGGCAAGACCTTTACGATGACCACCCAGCCGATAATTTTAGCCAAACCAGCAGCGCGACCAGCACAGAAGATTCACATTTTCATGATGACTGGGTTGCTGCAAGCGTTAGCTTTGACAGCCGTTTAGAGTCTGCCGTTGCCCTCGCACCACTCGATAATAGCCAGCAAAAAATCGCGAGTCTCATTTTGGCAAACCTTGATAGCCGCTATTTTTTGAGTCAATCCGCCAGCGCGCTTGCCAACATGTCGGGTTATTCAGAGGCAGCCATTCAAACGGTTATTGAAATCATCAAGCACCTCGACCCACCTGGTGTTGCCAGCCAAACGATTGCCGAGTGTTTATTAGCGCAGTTACACAGCTTGCCTGACTGCAACGAAGCCGTAATCAATGCCCATGAAATGCTCACCCAATACTATGATTACATCGAAGTCAAACCCACCTTAATCCAGCAACGTTTAGCCATTAGCGCCGCCGAATACCAAACCGCACTCGACCTCATTCGCACATTACAGCCCTACCCGAATAGTGTCGAGACAGCAACAGCCGACACCATCAAACCAGATGTTTATGTACATCGTCGCCTGGGTGTCTATTTTGCGACGACCAACCCTGATGTACGCTTTGATTTAGGGATTAATGCCACGTATGCGGCACTGACAAATACTGCCAAGGGCGATGAAAAGCACTTTATCACGGCACAATTGCAAGAAGCAAACACGTTTTTACAAGCCCTAGACAAACGCTACCACACCATTTTACGCGTAGCTAATGCAATTGTAGCGGTTCAGCAGCGCTATTTCATTGACGGCCCCAGTGCGTTAAAACCACTCACGATGCAAGCCATAGCCGAGCAGCTAAATATCAACGAATCAACCGTGTCGCGCGCAGTCAACGGCAAATATTTGAGTTTTTCACAGCAATTAATCGAAATGCGGACGTTTTTTACACAAGACTTATTACGCCATCAACCTCCACACCATCAACCACCACACCAACAAAATATCAATGCCGCCGACCCAGATACGGCAGGAATGAGTGCAAACCAAATCAAAGCCAAAATAAAACAATTAATCGAAACAGAGCCGTCAGAAAAACCACTCAGCGACGCCAAAATAGAAAAAATATTAAAAGAACAACAAATTGATATTGCAAGAAGAACCATTGCAAAATATCGAGAATCCTTGGGAATTCCAAGCGCAAGTGAGCGCAAACGCAAAATTTAGGTTATACTGAGTCAATATAAATTAATTTTACCGTGATTTTTATTCATTAACAGAGGAGAAAAATATGAATCTCAATATTACTGGCCACCATGTTGAAGTTACCGATGCACTAAGAGACTATGTGACTGATAAAATGGCCCGTATTGAAGGTCACCACGATAAAATCATTAGCGTAAACGTGACACTAAAAGTCGAAAAACTAGACCAAAAAGCAGAAGCCACGCTACAATTAGCAGGCAATACCATTCACGCAGATTCAAGCAAACCCGATATGTACGCAGCGATTGATGACATGATTGATGTGCTCGATCGGCAAGTTAGACACCATAAAAGACGCATTACTGACCACCGTGGTTAATTAATCAACAAAATTCACCACTTTATTTTAAACCCGACACTGCCACTACGCCATAGCATACACGCAAAAAGCATCCAATGCTTGATTAAAATGCTTGATTAAAATGCTTGACTAGTGGCGGTCTAACGACAAATCTATGGACAAAAAAATTAATACGACGACTGAAAATCCACTTCACTTTTCTCATTTACCAATACACCCTGCACTACAAGCGGCACTGGCGCAAAAAAAATGGCAACAATGCACCCCCATACAAGCCAAAACGCTACCGTTAACACTGGCAGGCAACGACATTGCAGGCAAGGCGCAAACAGGCACAGGCAAAACAGCTGCCTTTCTCATTGCCGTTTATCATTATCTCATGACAAACCCGGTCCAACCCAATGAGACAGGGCCGTGGGGGCTTATTTTGGCGCCCACGCGCGAACTCGCGGCGCAAATCTACGAAGATGCCCTGGAAATCGGCTGCTATACAGGGCTTCGCCCCGTCGTAATTTATGGCGGCAAAGAATACGATCAACAAAAAGCCGAATTTAGCGAGTCTCAACCCGATATTATTATCGGCACACCGGGGCGCATTATTGATTTATTTAAGCAGCGGTTGTTTAGCTTAAAAAATATTGACTGTTTTGTCCTAGATGAAGCCGATAGAATGTTTGACTTAGGTTTTATCTCTGATATTCGTTATTTGCTCAAGACAATGCCTGCAGCAGATAAGCGACTTAACCTGATTTTTTCGGCCACCTTTACTTATCGCGTTCAAGAACTCGCCTACGAGTACTTAAATGGTCCAAAACTCATCGAAATCGAGTCCGCCACACAGGCCGCCGACCAAGTAACCCAACGCATGTACCATGTTGCAAATACTGAGAAAACACCGCTACTGATTGGGCAGTTACAGCAATTAGCGCCTGAAAAAGCCATCGTTTTTGTCAACACCAAACACGTATTAGAACGCCTCGCACATACACTGAGCCACCATGGTTTTAATGTTGCCGAATTGTCGGGAGACGTGTCACAGCACCGACGAGAAAAATTACTCAAAGCATTCCAGTCAGGCGAAAAAAACATTCTACTCGCCACCGATGTCGCCGCCCGTGGACTGCATGTCGATGACATTAGCCATGTTTTTAATTACGACTTGCCACAACACCCTGAAGACTATATTCACCGAATTGGTCGCACGGCACGCGCTGGTAAATCGGGGATGGCGATTAGTTTTTGCTGCGAAGATTACGCCTACCATTTGCCTGAAATTGAAGAAAAACTCGGCGCAAAAATCCAAAGCGAAAACATCACTGATGACATGTTAGCCGATGTCCAACCAACACCCGAATTCGTCCCCCAGCCCAAACACCAAGGAAAATCAAAACCCAGCCCAAATCGCGCTGGACAATCACGCACTGGACAATCACGCACTGGACAATCACGCACTGGACAATCACGCACTGGACAATCACGCACTGGACAATCACGCACTGGACAATCACGCACTGGACAATCACGCACTGGACAATCACGCACGGGGCAATCTCGAACCAATCAGTCAAAAACAGGGGAGTCAAAAACAGGGCAGTCAAAGGCGGGACAACCACGCAATGACAAGCCACGCCCCAATCAATCACGGACCAATCAGCCACGCCAAAAATCTCAATCCAACAGCGCAGATAACAATGCAACGGGTAACACAACAGGTAACACAGCCCCTAGCACTGGCGAGTCTTAACCCCATAATCGTCTGCAAAACACACGGCGAACAACAGTACGCCAATTAATGCAATCAATATGGCTCATATTAAATGCACCCTGCCTCAGATACCACATTTGAGGCAGGTGAATTAAGCATGGATTCTGAGTATGGGTTACTACATATGGATTACTTTGTCGAGCTTGGTCATATAGGGCTTTTTATCGCTGCGTTTTTGGCGGCAACCTTATTACCTCTCAGTTCTGAGTTGGTGCTAAGCTCACTCCTATTAGCAGGTTTGCCTGCGATTAGCCTCGTTCTCACAGCAACAACGGGTAATGTATTGGGGTCGTTCTGCAACTATCTCATTGGTTATTGGGGATCGCAACAACTAACTAACACCCAGTTAAATAAATGGCTGCAACGCGCTGAAAATTCACTACGTCAGGCACGCATTCGCTATCAAAAATGGGGGTTAGTTGCGTTACTTTTTGCTTGGGTACCTGTGATTGGCGATCCATTGACGTTGGTTGCTGGCGTATTGCGCGTGCCGTGGGTTGCTTTTGTCATTTTAGTCACGATAGGCAAACTGCTCCGCTATATTGTTATCACCTATTTTGTCTTACAAATCAGCTAACCCAATTGTCAATCAAGCTAACAAATTGATTTTATTTTTCTAATAACTAAAACACAGCCACCTGAGTTAATCGCCACCATCGCCATCATTGCCATCATTGCCATCATCGCCACCATCGCCACCATCGCCATCAACGGCTTTTTCAAGGACAATCACATAGCCACCTGAGTTAATCGCTTTGTTGATGTCGTCTGCCATATTTTCGTCGCTCATGCGCAAATCTAAGCTGCCTAAATTTAAGTATCTATCCGCTTTATTATTTTTATTCCGCATCTTGAACAGCATAAATGTTTTTTTAAAACTTTTTTTGATTGCATTTGCAGTGATGACTTGCAGTAAGGGCATTTAAATCGATATAGTAAAGCTTTATAGCCCAGAAAGAAAAATGACAAATAAATCGATGTATATAGCCAAAGCTCAAACATACTATTAACCTTTAAGACATAAGGGTTAAAGAAAAACACAATTGAGAGCATAAATAAAAGAAAAAAGGCTAACTTTCGCCAATCGAAAGCAAAAAGAAAATCATAATTTAATTTTTTTGATTCTGGTAATATATCATTAGCAAAAATATTCTCACCACATTTAAAACAGCAATTACTTTTTAACATAAATAGGATCTTCTTATTAGATAGCGTGGACAGCGATTGAGTACAACTAGGGCAGCGTATTGGTTTTAGAAGTCTATAATTTCTGTGTGTGCTATAAACTATTAAAGACACTGGGATTAGGCATGCTAATATATGAGGTAATAATATTGTGTCATATATTATATCTATCCAGTCCCAAAAAATAAAAAAACAACAGAACAATGAAAATACGCTAAAGTATATTTGCATATCCCGCTTTGGATTATTTGTGACTGAAAGAGGAAAAATATTCAGTTTATTAAAAAACTGTTTGTCTATATTTTTTTTCATTCTTTAATTTTCTTACTTCGTTTGCAATTAGCTAAATCAGTTGAAAATTGGAATTCAATTCTCCAGTTCACAAATATGCTAATTATAGAAGCCATAATAATAACTGCAAGCAAACCGACTATAGCACTTAATGCGCCTAACGCTATTAAAGAAAATACAGTAGTTACGATAGTCCAAAATAATATTATTTCCACGTATTCTTGTATTGCATTCCATGCTTCCTCTTTTGTGCATCCTGCTTCTATCAATTGTTGATACTTTCCTTCTAAGTCTATGACGGTTAGAATTAAGTTTAAAATAGTAGCAATTTTCCCCATCATGCCAGGTATATTTGCAAGCGTTTCTTTTATAACTGTATCACCTTCTTCTGTATCTAGGATAGACAATGTTTGCATCCCTAGACCTGATAATAGCAGGCATGATGAGCTACCAGATTTTCCTTCTATACTTAATGATTTTTTATCGGTGTCACAGGAATCTCCTTTGCCTTCACTGACACTAAAACTCCCCCCATTCAACCCGCCGCTGATTTTCCAGCTTTGGCTACCTGTTTGGGCATTATACGTCATGTAGACGTAAATGGCATCACGACCCACGCCATCAACGGCTTTTTCAGGCACAATCACATACCCGCCTGAGTTAATCGCCTTGTTGATGTCGTCTGCCATGTATTCATTGCTCATGCGCACGTTAGCCAGTTGGTCACGGTTGTTTTTGTCGATTTGATAAATCTTTTGTCCCTGAGCGGCCGCGCGTTGCAAGCCCGATACCGTGGAGATGCCGTAGCATTCATTGTTGTCGGGGTTGACTTCCTCATTACAAAACAGTTGTTCAGAAATCGCGCTTTCAAGCAGCGATGAATTCATCCCCATCGCAAAGCCAATCGACGGCGCATTGACCGTTCTCGCCCCCACGGCCTGAAACCCCCGCATGTTCGTCGACATACTGCCCGGCAGCGCTAGCGGATATTCATTTTCACGATACGCGACACGAAGCCTTGACGCAGATGGTAAAAATTGTAAACAACCCGAAGAAATCTTACATGTTAGCCAAAAAATAAACTCACCAAGCTAAAAATCAGAAAATTAATTAGAAAAATAATCAACATTTGCAGCAACGTAGCTCTGTTAGACTTTAATAAAACTGATTTTAAATTATCTCGTTCAATATACAGCATCAATAAAAAAGCCATAAGCGCATTAATAGCGAAACTTCCGTAACGATAATCTTTTAATGCCAGAACCAACAATAGGCACACCACCCCAAAAAAAGCAAAAATAATACATTTAGCTAGGGTGAAAAGAGTTTTTTTAATCACTTTTAGGTTCTCGGCATAACAGCGCAGCAATTGCTGACCCCACTACAGCACCCGCAGTAAAAGCAATAAATGCAATAGCCCCTTTAAGAACAAATGATAGTGCAAGCGGAATTAAAGCAGGACCCAAATGGAATAACACATGCCTAATTAAACCGCCTCCTAGAGCGACTAGAGATCTAAAGTAATGGGCACTTTTCATTGCTTGCACAAGACTAACAAATCCGTATTTTTTAAGTTCTGACGTTATCCCAATACTAATTAGTGTTCCTATAAACAGGTTAAATAAAAAGTTATCAAGGGCGACCATTGTTTGGTCAAAACTCTTATGTCTTGTTGAGTCAAAATCTTCCTCACAATACGGAAGCAATATAGAAGGATTTTCCCAAACAGCCCCAAGAAAAGAGACAAACCCCATCCATCCCCCATTCAACCCGCCGCTGATTTTCCATGCAGAATAGCCTGTTTGTGGGTTTTCGGTATAGTACACATAAATCGCACTGCGGCCTGCGCCATCAACGGCTTTTTCAGGGACGATGGCATAACCGCCTGCGCTGATGGCTTCGTTGATGTCATCTGCCATGTATTCATTGCTCATGCGCACGTTAGCTAGTTGGTCACGGTTGTTTTTGTCAATTTGATAAATCTTTTGCCCCTGAGCGGCGGCGCGTTGCAAGCCCGATACGGTGGAGATGCCGTAGCATTCATTTTATTTTAGTCCAGTTTCAAAGTTAATGACTCCAAACACCCCAAGCACCATACATAAAAACAAAGACAGAAAAATAGATAGCGCAACATAAACCCATAGAATAGCTATTTCCTTATTATTTTCACCTGCATTTACTGCGAAATTAGTCGCTTTTCTTAAATAAAAAAATCGAACTATCATGCCAATAATGAAAAACAAAAAACCAACGATGAGTCTTTCTTTTAGCTTCGACTGAGACAAAGCAATAGGTATAATCCATAGGTTAAACGCTAGGAATGAAACAATCCTACTTGTGATACTCATTTTTATACACTTTAGTTTTACAGGAGAAATTAACCAAGCTTTATTTATTTATTAAATTAAGTAATTCCATAGAAATACCTTCTATTATGACTTGCCACTCACCTACAATATGTTTGCGTTGCTATCGTTATTTCCCTTACAACTTCATTCACTAGAAGACTCAACGCTATACTTACTCAATGCCGCGTTGCATTTTGGCCGCTGTCAGGGTGTTATACAGCAAGCAAGCAATGGTCATCGGTCCAACACCGCCAGGTACAGGGGTGATTGCTGCTGCGTTATCAAACACATCATCATAATCCACATCACCGACCAGTTTGGTTTTACCATCGACGTCAATACGGTTAATCCCCACATCAATCACCACCGCGCCCTCACCTATCCATGATTTTTTTACCATTTGTGGTCGCCCTACAGCGGCTACCACGATATCAGCCGCACGGCAGACGGTTTCGATGTCTTTGGTTTTGGAATGGGCGATGGTGACGGTACAGCTTTCTTGTAATAACAGCGCTGCCATTGGTTTACCGACAATATTCGAACGCCCAAGCACAACGGCGTTTTTGCCCGTCAAATCACCACCGAAATAGTCTTTGAGCAGCATGGTGCAGCCCAATGGTGTGCAAGGCACTAACGATTGCTCACCAATATTTAAACGCCCTACGTTTAATTGGCTAAAGCCATCGACATCTTTTTCAGGGGCAATCGCATTGATAACCGCTTTGTCATCGATATGCTTGGGCACAGGCAATTGTACCAAAATGCCATGAATGGAATCATCTTGGTTAAGCTGCTGGATAAGGTCGAGCAATTCCGCCTGAGATACCGTCGCATCCAGCTTATGCTCTATTGATTTAAACCCGACTTCAATTGATTGTTTGCCTTTATTTCGCACATAGACTTGTGAGGCAGGGTCTTCGCCGACCAATACCACGGCCAACCCCGGTGTAATACCTTGTGATTTAAGCAAGTCAGTCTGCTGTTTAATGTCTTGTCTTAGTTTGGCGGCAAATGCCTTTCCATCAATGATTTGCGTCATGGGCTATCCTCTAAAATGAATGCGCGCTGAACTCATTGCCGCTGAACTCATTGCGCGTGGGTTAAATAAAATGCTAAATCAAATCCTATTTTAACAAAGCCGCACTGCTGACACAATCAAGACACACCCAGCGCGGGTATTTAGACTAAACTATGGCGAAACTAGGCGACATTGTGCAATTACCAAGCGATTTTGATGCAGCGTGCTGGCGCTGATTTTATCAGCACCCTACAAGTACTTTACAACACCTTACAACACCTTACAGCGCCTTACAGCACCTTATCGATAGCTTATATTTTACGCAGGGACAGCAATTAAATCGTGATCAGTCGCCTCTGTAATTTCAACGTGAATAACTTGCCCTGGCGCAATGCCGTCAATAGATTCGATTTGTACTACGCCATCAATTTCAGGCGCATCATAAACCGTGCGACCGATGGCAATGTGCGCATCCGTATCCACTTCGTCAATCATCACAGGCTGAATACTACCGATTTTATCGGCGAGTTTTTCGGCGCTAATCTCGGCTTGTATTGCCATTAGTCGCGCTAGGCGTTCTTGCTTGACGGCTTCTGGCACATGGTTTGGCAGGGCGTTTGATTTTGCGCCTTTGACTTGAGAATAGGCAAATGCCCCGACCCGATCAAGACGGGCTTCGCGTAAAAAGTCTAATAATTCTTCAAATTGCGCTTCGGTTTCCCCAGGAAAACCAACAATAAACGTTGAACGCAACGCAATATCTGGCACAATTTGTCGCCAATTGGCAATCCGGTGCAGGACTTTTTCACTATGTGCGGGGCGTTTCATGTTGCGTAATATGTCGTGATTGGCATGTTGGAATGGAATATCCAAATACGGCAGTATCTTCCCCTCAGCCATCAGTGGAATTAAGTCATCGACGCTGGGGTATGGATAAACATAGTGTAGCCTCACCCAAATATCAAACCGTGCCAGTGCTTCGCATAATTCTTTGATTCGTGATTTGATTGGCTGCCCATTGTTAAAATCAGTTTTATATTTAATATCAACGCCATAAGCACTTGTGTCTTGGGATATAACCAATAATTCTTGCACCCCTGCATTGGCAAGGCGTTCTGCCTCAGCCATGACATCGCCAGCGGGTCGCGAGACCAGCTTGCCACGCAAATCAGGAATAATACAAAAAGTACAACTGTGATTACAGCCTTCAGATATTTTCAAATACGCATAATGCCTAGGGGTGAGCTTGATGCCTTGTGGCGGCACCAAATCAATAAATGGATTTTTTTTGGGCTTGGGCAGGTGTTCGTGAACCTGATTCATCACCGTTTCATACGCTTGCGGCCCTGAAATGGCAAGTACTTTGGGGTGTGTTTGTTGAATTTTTTCAGCGTCTTTACCCAGACAGCCTGTGACAATCACGCGCCCATTTTTAGCAATGGCTTCCCCAATCGTATCGAGTGATTCAGCAATCGCCGAATCGATAAAACCACACGTATTAACAATCACTAAGCCTGCGTCTTCGTAGGTGTTGACTATTTCATAGCCATCGCTGCGTAACTGGGTTAAGATGCGTTCAGAATCAACGAGCGCCTTGGGGCAACCAAGGCTAATAAAACCAACTTTGGCGGCATCATCATGACGAGACACACTTGGTATCCCATCCTTATTGATACGCGTGGCACTGGTGGTACTGGTAGAACTGGTGGTACTGGCGTTAATTGGTAACTGGCTCATGAGAAAGCATCCGCGCGAAGGTCATCCGCTTTGTCCGTTTTTTCCCACGTGAATTCAGGCAACTCACGACCAAAATGCCCATAACTGGCGGTTTGAGTATAAATCGGGCGAATCAAATCCAGCATTTGAATAATCCCGTAAGGACGTAAATCAAAATGCCGACGCACCAGCGCAACAATTCGTTCGTCGGTAATTTTACCTGTACCATAAGTGTTCACACTAATCGAAATGGGTTCTGCCACGCCAATGGCATAAGAGACTTGGATTTCGCATTTATCAGCCAAGCCTGCCGCCACAATATTTTTGGCAACATAACGCCCTGCATACGCTGCTGAACGGTCGACTTTGGACGGGTCTTTACCAGAAAACGCGCCACCACCGTGGTGCGCTGCACCGCCATAAGTATCGACAATGATTTTACGCCCAGTAAGACCGCAATCACCCACTGGCCCACCAATAACAAACTTACCTGTCGGGTTAATATGATAGGCGGTATTATTGTCTAGCCATTCTGGGGGTAGCACTGGCTTGATAATGTTTTCCATGACGGCTTCTTGTAGATGCGCTTGGCTAATATCGGGGTCGTGCTGGGTTGATAAGACCACCGCAGAGATACCGACGATTTTTCCTGCATCATACTTAAATGTCACTTGGCTTTTCGCATCGGGGCGCAACCACGGTAGTACTTTTTCGCGGCGCATTTCAGACTGACGCTGCACGAGGCGGTGTGCATAAGTAATCGGCGCTGGCATCAACACATCGGTTTCATTGGTTGCAAACCCAAACATCAGCCCTTGGTCACCTGCGCCCTGTTCCTCGGGTGAAGCCCTGTCAACGCCCTGTGCAATATCGCCCGATTGCTTACCTATGGCATTTAAAACCGCGCAAGTTTCGCTATCAAAGCCGACTTCTGAGCTGGTATAACCAATAGTTTTAATTTGCTGTCTAACGATTTCTTCCAAATCCACCCACGTACTGGTTGCGACTTCGCCTGCCACAATCACCATGCCTGTTTTGATTAGCGTTTCACACGCCACGCGCGCGTGTTTGTCTTTGGCCAAAATATGGTCTAGTACTGCGTCAGAAATTTGATCAGCAATTTTATCAGGATGCCCTTCAGAAACTGATTCTGAGGTAAATAAATACGCATTTGTCATGATGTTAATCTACTCACTGTTAGTCAGGCTGTTTTATTTAGCGTTGTCAACAAAAATTCAAGCACCGTATCGGTTGCAATGCGTTGACTGCTTTCATCTGTGCGGCCTTGGTATTCGACCTCATTATCCGCCAACGTCTTATCTCCGATAACGACACGGTGCGGAATACCAATCAATTCTAATTCCGAAAACATAACGCCTGGGCGTTTGCCACGATCATCAAGCACAACAGGAATGCCTTTATCACGAAGGGTTTGGTATAAATCATCTGCAAACTGTGTTACCGCAGCTGACTTCCCATAATTAATCGGCGCAATCACGAGACTAAACGGGGCGATTGCTGGTGGCCAAATAATCCCTTTGTCGTCGTGGTGTTGCTCAATCGCGGCGGCAACGAGACGTGTCACACCAACACCGTAGCAGCCCATATAAGGCGTGACGGCTTTGCCATGTTCGTCCAAAACCGTCATTTGCATGGCCTCTGAATATTTTTTCCCGAGCTGGAAAATATGTCCGACTTCAATACCTCTAGCCATTCTCAAATGACCACTGCCATCGGGGCTAGAATCGCCGACTTTGGCGTTACGGATATCCATCACCTCACCCAACGCAACATCGCGCCCCCAATTAATACCGAAGTAATGTTTGGCTTCGATATTAGCGCCTGCACCGAAATCACTCATCGCGGCAACCGTCTCATCAGCAATAAACGGTATGGGCAAATTGACTGGCCCCAAAGAGCCTGGCCCTGCGCCAATCGCTTGACGAATGTCGTCTTCGCTAGCCATCTGCAACGGAGACGCAACCCATGGATGCTTTTCTGCCTTAATCGCATTGAGCTCGTGATCGCCGCGAACTAACAAAGCAATCAAATCGCTATCACAATCCGTTGCGGCTTTGACAACTAACGTTTTAATGGTTTTTTCAATGGGTAATTGGTATTTCTCAACCAACGCCGCAATCGTTTTGGTGTCTGGTGTATCGACTAAGCGCATGGCTTCTGTCGGCTCGGTCAGCGTGGTGACAGGCAGTGATTGCGTTGATTCAATATTCGACGCAAAGTCGCTACCATCTGAAAACATAATGACGTCTTCACCCGAGTCAGCCAATACATGAAACTCATGCGAACGACTGCCGCCGATGCTCCCGCTATCCGCTTCTACCGCGCAAAAATCAAGCCCCATGCGCGTGAAAATTTGCTGATAGGCTTGGTACATTGCCTGATAAGTCGTGGCTAACGAAGCCGAATCGGCATGAAATGAATAGGCATCTTTCATTAAAAATTCACGCCCACGCATCACACCAAACCGTGGGCGAATCTCATCACGAAATTTTTTCTGGATTTGATAGACCGTAATCGGTAGTTGTTTGTAAGATTGCACTTCGCCTTTGAGCAAATCGGTCACAATCTCCTCGTGTGTTGGGCCGATACAAAAATCACGCTGATGTCGATCTTTAAAGCGTAATAACTCAGGCCCATAATCTTGCCACCGACCAGAGTCTTGCCATAATTCAGCAGGTTGCGCCGAAGGCATGTCAATTTCAAGCGCGCCAATATTATTCATTTCTTCACGAACAATGGCTTCAATTTTTTTATACACGGTCAGCCCGAGTGGCAACCAAGTATAAATCCCTGAAGAGACTTGTTTAATTAATCCTGCGCGCAACATTAGTTGGTGGCTAATGATTTCTGCTTCTGCAGGTGCTTCTTTTAACGTCGGTAAATAGTAGTTCGATAATCGCATGAATAAATCAAATATATAAAGTATTAAAATATAAACAAAAATCTAACAGGATGCTAAACCATTATCAGCTTAGCATCCTGTTAGATAGTTGACTCAGTGAACGGCAAGCGCCCCGAACGAGCTGACAGCGCGGCAACGATACGAGGCAACGAATCAGCGTTACACATCAATGCGGCACTTCAAATGATATCAAGCGTGACCATAAAGCGCTAAATATCAGGCGCTAAATATCAAGCGCTGACCATCAAGAGTCGCCGCAGAAATAATCAATATCGCGTTGTACGTTTTTACGTTTGTTGTCAACTTGTTCTGGTGTCAAGCGAATGAGATTTCCGCTGCTATCACGCTCATACACTTCACCGCCGTCGATGACTTGCATGTTTTTATTGGCAGTTGCACAATTTTTTTCACGCGCCGAGCGTTCTTCTTCGGCTTGTAAGATTTCTTCTTGTTTGGTTTGTGGTTCTTCTTCTTTTTTTTCGGCTTTTGGGCGCACCGCGATTTCGACAATTTCGTCAAATTCCTCGGTAAAATCTTGTATTTTACGCCCTTTGGCGTCTAATTTTTCTGCCCCATCGATACCCAATGGCTTGATATGGCTGTAATGAACCAACCCATCCTGTACCCATTTGTAGATGACTTTTTGATTCACGTTATTCTGCGCTGAAGCCGTGCTAGCCAAGGCCATAGCGACAATCATTACTAACAAACGATTCCTTTTCATAACATTTCTCCGAATGATGACTGATATTAGACCCATTATAATAACAAAAAAACGAGCAGCTCAAAAGCAATAAGCACATCAAATAGCAAAAATTTGTTTAATGACGGCACTCGCATAGGCACCATTAGGCAGCGAAAATTGCAAACAGCAGTCCTCGCCCTCCCATTGCCAAGACAAATTCTTAACGCTCACACGAAACGCACGATACTGCTCCGATAAATTGTTTTTATTCATAAAATCTTGTAATTTATCTCGCTCAAACGGGTAACCATCGTCAGCAAACCACGCCGAATTTAGCGCGGTTTCTTTGCCCGGCAACACGCCCGCAGGATGAATATCATGGCTTTGTAAACGCTTGCTTATTACGTCATCGGGCTGGTCAATCTGAAAAAAGCTATGACTGCCAGCTAAACACATCGTATCATTAGGCATCGCTTGATTCCAACTACCTTGCTTGACGCGCATTGCCAACTGGGCATTAAAAATCGCCGCGCGTAGCGCAGAAATCAGTAGGCTCTTTTCTGTTCGCTTGGCGATATTGGCGTGTCCATTCACCCAATCCGTGACACGGATTAAATTTTGAGCGTCATGGCCAAACCGTTGACTATCAAAAAAATTAGGCATACCTTGCTGTGTTAAATAAGCCAACCGCTCTTCAATCAACGCACGATTGCCGACTACATGGCGCAACCGAATGCAAAACGTATTTCCTCGGTGCTGTCCACGTTTGAGTTTTTTGTCGTGTAGCACATGATGGCCAACCGTAAATTCTGTCGATGTCGGTAATGCATATGCACCAGGCTTTACCCCTGGCAGGCGTACCGAAAAGTATTGTGTCGTGACGGCATGACGGTCTTTTAGCCCTGAATAGCCAATATCTTTGATAGGCACTTGATAAAATTTTGCCAATTGCTTGGCGACCCACAGCGTATTGCTATTCGTTTTTTGGATATTTAGAAAGATATGCTCACCCGTACCACGCCACTGCCAATCCAATTGTTCATCAACCACAAAATCCGCAGGGATGCTTTTGAATTGTGCCGACGCAAGGCTATTTGCATCGAATAGCAAACAGTCATCAATCCAAGGGTTAAGTGATGTTGTTGGCGATGCGGTCATTGGCGATGCGGTCATTGGTGATGTTGTCATTTTTATTACCGAATTCCTGTATGGGTCATACGTACGGATTAGGCACACCTAAGGCTTGTAAAACCGCAATTTCTTGCGCTTCCATCGCCTCTGCCTCAGCATCCGTTTGATGGTCATAGCCGTACAAATGCAACAAGCCATGTACGGTCAAATGCATCCAATGGTGGTTAATTGGTTTTGCTTGTGCAGACGCCTCCTCAATCACAACTGGAGCCGCGATAACCATATCACCCAGATAAGTTTCTTGTGATATCTGTGCGACCTCTTTCGCTACCCCTCCTGCCAAACTTTCGATTAAGTCTTCATCCACATTTAGATCCACATTTAGCGGCACATCGTCATAACCGCTAACAGAATGCGGAAAACCAGACGGCAAAACCAACGGTGTATAAGGAAAGGCCAGCACATTCGTTGGTGCGTCTTTACCACGAAAATCGGCGTTTAGTTGTTGCATTTCTGCATTATCGACAACGCGTATTGTCAGTTCAATGGCATCGGTTAACGCAATCGACGCTGTTGCCGCCAAGTGATTAACCGTCGCATTCACCCACTGCTGAAATTGGGCTTTCGTCGGGCATGCGACCGCCGTTGCCACTTGTAATTCAACGACTGGCATCGTCACACTGCACGACTGATTTTGCACAACTGGACTCCGCACGACTGGCTTTTCACAACTGGACTCCGCACGACTGATTCGCTTTGTTCATTGCCAATGTATTATCGCCGGTGTCTTATCGTCGATGTATTATCGCTTAGCATCATTTGATTGTGATGCGGCTTGTTTTTCATAGGCGATAACGATTCGTTGCACCAGTGGATGGCGAACGACATCATCAGCAGAAAACACAGTATAAGCAATCCCCTCAACGCCTTTTAATACCTCAGACGCATCTCGCAACCCAGAGCGCACGCCCTTGGGCAAATCGACTTGTGACAAATCACCCGTCACAACGGCTTTGGAGCCAAAACCAATCCGTGTTAAAAACATTTTCATTTGTTCAGCGGTTGTGTTTTGCGCCTCGTCCAAAATAATAAATGCATCCGACAACGTTCGTCCGCGCATAAAGGCAAGCGGTGCAATCTCGATGATGTTTTTTTCAATCAGTTTACCCGCCCTTTCGGCGCCTAGCATCTCATACAACGCATCGTACAGCGGACGTAAATAAGGATCCACTTTTTGTGCCAAATCGCCAGGCAAAAAACCCAAACGCTCACCCGCCTCTACCGCAGGACGCACGAGCACAATCCGTCGCACCAAATCTTCGTTTAGCATGGCGACCGCACAGGCCACTGCCAGATAAGTTTTCCCCGTTCCAGCAGGGCCTAAACCAAAATTAACATCATAATCAAAGATACGCTTTAAGTATTGGCGTTGGTTTGTCCCGCGCCCTCGCACTTTACCGCGCTTGGTTTGAATAATAATTTCATCATCAACCACCTCGTGCGACACAGTATTGGCGATATCACGAATAACCAAATGAATGGCGGCTGCATCAATATTAATGGCCGCGTTTTCAGTTTGCGCATACAGGGTATCAATTACTTGTCGCGCTTGTAAAATCGCGGTCTCTTCTCCTTCAATCGAGACCAGCTCACCACGGTTGGCGATAGAAACTGATAACGCCGTTTCAATGACACGAAAATTCTCATTCATATAGCCAGAAAGCCGTTGAAAGCGTCCCGCGTCTTTGCTCGCTAAAACGAATTCTAGTTTACTCATCAACCTTGCCTGTTATTTTTAAATATTTTCTGATAAATTTGTTGTTTTTATTCATGATGCCGTAATCAACTGGGGTTTTTTCATGGGTTCAATATCGACAAACTCACCCAATAAAGAATTATTGTATGCTTGGCTAATTTTCACTTGCGCAAATCGCCCAATCATGTCGTTAATTTGTGCAAAGCGACTAGGCGGTACTGCAAAATTAACCACCCGATTATTTTCTGTTCGGCCTGACAGCTGTCCGCCGTGTTTTGATTCGCCTTCGATCAGTATTTGCTGCAACGAACCGACCATTGACTCGCTAATCGCCATGGTCATACGATTAATCTCTGCTTGTAATTCGGCTAACCGCGCTTTTTTTGCTGTCATAGGCACATCGTCAGGGTATGACGAGGCGGGCGTACCAGGACGTGCCGAATAAATAAAACTAAAGGACAAATCATACCCTATGTCACGAATAAGTTGCATGGTTTTTTCATGGTCCGCGTCGGTTTCCCCAGGAAAACCCACGATAAAATCTGAAGAAAAAGAAATATCTGGGCGAATTTCACGGATTTTGCGCAATTTAGATTTATACTCTAACGCGGTGTGACCTCGCTTCATTTGCGCCAGAATACGGTCCGAACCCGATTGCACAGGCAAATGTAAATGCGAGACCAACTCAGGAACGCGGCGATAAACCTCAATAAGTCGCTCGCTGAATTCAACAGGGTGTGACGTGGTAAAACGAATGCGTTTAATCCCATCGATTTGGGCAATGACTTCGATTAAAAACGCCAAATCCACAATGGTGCCATCGTGCATTGGCCCTTGATACGCATTCACATTTTGCCCCAATAAATTAATCTCACGAACCCCTTGGCTTGCCAGTATCGCGCACTCGGCAATCACGTCATCGAAAGGTCTAGAGACCTCTTCGCCTCGTGTATAAGGGACAACACAAAACGTACAGTACTTTGAACAACCCTCCATGATCGAAACATAGGCCGTTGCCTTGCTCGTTTTGGGGGTAGGTAGATAGTCGAACTTTTCAATTTCAGGAAAAGAAATATCCATCACATGCGCTTGCCCTTGATCGACCTTTGCAATCAATTGAGGCAATCGGTGTAGCGTCTGTGGACCAAAAACAATATCAACAACAGGGGCACGCTTTTGTAACGCCTCACCCTCTTGGCTGGCAACGCAACCACCAACCGCAATAATTGTGCCAGGTTTCTTATCTTTGATTTTTTTCCAACGCCCCAGCGCTGAGAATACTTTTTCTTGTGCTTTTTCTCTTATCGAACATGTATTTAAAATCAGTATATCCGCATCAACAGGGTCGACAACTGGCTCGATTTCATACACCTGCCCTAACACAGCAGCCATTTTTTCAGAGTCATATTCATTCATCTGGCAACCGTGGGTTTGAATATGAAGTTTTTTCAGTGGCTTAATGGTTTTATCTATTGCGTCAACCCGCGCAAGTACTTCGCTCATGGATACTCCTCAATTAATCATCAGCCTTATTGTATAAGGTTTTTTTTTATTTTTAAAACGGTTTGATACAAATCGTTAGGGTTTATCGTATATTGCTAACACACACATCGGATAACATAGATCGACTGCCATACAGCTGACTACTATAGCTGACGACTATAGCTGACGACTGCACACCGCCTGCCATGTATCAAAGTGCCACCACTAACCAATCAGGGTAAACCGTTTGGGTAAACCGTTTTTACACATTTTCTTTGACCGTCAAGTCCGTCACGGGCGTAAACGCGCCCCAATTCTTACATCCTGGGCATTGCCAATTTAGCACATTGCCACGAAAGCCACACTCACGGCAGCGATACCGCAAAGCCTGACGGATTATCCTATCCAGACTAAATTGCAAGGTTTTAATCGACTCGTCTTGGTGGTCTAATTGGTGTAAATAAGCATGCAAAGTTAACAAGCTCGGGTGGTTTGTCAGTTGTTCACCGAGAAATTTTTTGGCTGCTTCGTCACCCTCAATATGGGCGATGGACTGTTGTAAATGCAGTAACAATGCTGGGCTAGGGTATTTTCTCACATAAGTGGCTAAATAATTTTTCCATTCATGGTGTTGATTAAGGGCATCGTAACAAGCCGCTAGCTTGTCGAAAACCTCTAGCATAAACGTCGGCGCAATTTTTTCTAGGCGTTGATAATAGTTGATTGCCTGCACATAATTCCCTCTTAATTGGGCAATTTCACCTAACTTAATCAGCGCACGAAGGCACTGTTTGTCGCAAATCAACGCTTTGTTTAACCACTCCTCGGCGCCCGCTAGTGCCGTATGACTAGGACTCATCGACAGATCCGACTGACCCGACTGATTGGATTGACTGGGTGTATCAACGGATGCCGATAGTTTAGCCTCTGCCAACTCACAATAATAATGCGCCACTTTCTGCTGGATACTATCACGGCGAAATGGATCGAGCGCTTCAGCCACTTCAATCGCTTGCTGCCATTGGTCTTGCTGCTCGTACAAATTAATTAACCGCCGTTGCGCCGCATCGCGTAGCGCAGGGCTGGTTGCGGCATTGGCTTTTTCCAAATAATCTTTGGCATGATTCATAACGCCAGCCTGAAGATAATCATCGGCTAACGCCAAATGTAATCGCTGCAACGCTTCCGAGCTCAGCTCCTGTCGGCTTAACAACGCGGTATGGATATGCAGCGCACGGTCGATTTCCCCACGATGACGAAACAAATTACCCAGCGTAATTTGATTTTCTATCGCACTATCATCTAAGTGCGCAATACGGACAAAAATATCAATCGCTTTATCCGTTTCGTTTTCTAACAGATAGCTCAAGCCTTGAAAGTAATCTTCATCGCGACGGTGATGATCCTTTTTTTTATCGCCTTTGGCAATCCACCACCCACTAAAGGCGGCCAGTGGTAATAACAATACCAATAACTCATTCATACGATGTTAGGTGAAAAGTGGCGTTGGCACATCATCAGTCAAGACGTATTAATCAAGACTGACATTCGGCATCAAACGCGGCTTTTATTTCGGCTTTTTTACGGATCTTATCCATTTCATTCAGCTGTTTTTGCAAGGTTTTGGCTTTTAATTTCCAAACCCATGCCGACACCCCAAAAAAGCAAAGCGAAAACAATACGCCTAAAATAAACGCCCCAATAATCACCCAAGAAAGCCGTAGCGAATAAGAGAAAAACCAATAATTAACGGTTACTTTTTCGGCATTATTAAAGCCAAACGGCAGAATCAGCACAAAAGCTGCCACCAATAAAATCAAAAAGATGAATTTTTTCATTTTCGTATTTCTCTCCACTCGTTTACTGTTCTGTTCTACTATTCTACCCTAGATATTCTATTCTACTGCGCTAGTCTACGGCTGGTCGCTCAACACATCGCTCAACGCACAGCGCAACCCCTTGCCCACCACCAACACATAACGTTGCCAATCCACGTTTTTGATGAAGCCGTTGCATATTATACAGCAAGGTGACCAAAATTCTGGCACCTGATGCACCAATTGGATGCCCCAGTGCAATCGCACCACCCGTCACATTGACTTTATTGACATCCCATTGCATGCCGTGGTTAACCGCTAGCGCTTGGGCCGCAAAGGCTTCATTTGCCTCAATCAAGTCAAGCGCATCAACCGTCCAGCCCGCATTGATTAGCGCTTGTTGGCTTGCAGGCACAGGGCCATAACCCATTTCAGCGGGATTAACTCCACAAACACCAATGCTTCGAATAACCGCCATTGGCGAAAGATTTAACGCCTTGGCTTTTGCTGCCGACATCATTAATACGTATGCTGCTCCATCATTGACCCCTGATGCATTACCTGCCGTTACCGAACCATTTGGCATAAAGGCAGGGGTTAATTTTTCCAATGCCGCCATAGTCAAATCAAACCGTGGGTGCTCATCCGCGTCAACTTGCTGTGTCTGTTTTTTGTACTGTACCTGAATGGGGGTTATTTGGGTGTTAAAGTGACCTGCGACAATGGCTTGTTGTGCTAACTGTTGCGACCGCAAAGCAAAGGCGTCTTGCGCTGCTCTGGAAATCGCTAACTTATCGGCCAAACGCTCAGCCGTGACACCCATTAGCTGGTTATCAAACGCATCCAGTAATCCATCACGCAAAATGGTATCGGTAGCGGCACTGTCCCCCATCTTGATACCGCCACGCAAATACTGGTAATGCGGTGCATTTGACATGGATTCTTGTCCACCCGCAACCACAATTTCAGACAATCCACTGGTGATCGATTGCATGCCCAGCATCACGGCACGCAATCCTGAACCACACACTTGGTTAATCGTCATGGCGAGGCTTTCTTGACGCATACCAACCTGAATGGCAACTTGTCGCGCGGGGTTTTGCCCTGCGCCTGTCGTCAGCACTTGCCCCGCAATCAACTCATCTATTTGTGTCGCATCCACATTGGTATGCGCCAATAAATCGCCCACCACTTGCCGCCCAAGTTCGACAGCGGACAGTGTGGACAAGCTACCCATCAATGAGCCGATGGGGCTACGTTTGGCACCAACGATAACGATCTCTTTCATACCCGCTTCTTTTGTACAACTATTTTTCATATCACTATTGTTTTCATCTAGCCAAGCGAAGTAATCCCTAGAGACACCCTTAGCGGCAATCCCGATGATAATTCATGGGATTTTGACAAATCGCCACATAACGCGCAATAACACACTGCCACCCCAACTGCAACGCTTCAACCGTTAGTGCATGCCCTATTGATACTTCGGCAACGGGAATATGTTGCAAAAAATAAGGCAAATTATCAACCGTCAAATCATGCCCCGCATTAACTGACAGCCCCGCGTCTAACGCACGGTCAAAGGCATCCTTAAATAAGGCAATCTGCCTTTCATGCGCACCGCGTTCAAAGCTTCTCGCATAGGATTCGGTGTGTAGCTCAATTCGGTCAGCACCCACGGTTTTTGCCAGCGCAATTTCGGTACTATCGGCATCCATAAACAAGCTCACACGAATACCGTTAGTTTTAAGTGTCGTTATTGCTTCCGTAAGCATCCTTTCATGAGAATGAATAGACCACCCATGATCCGATGTTATTTGATTTGGCGCATCAGGCACCAGTGTCACCTGCTCGACTTGCGACGCAATGCAATACGCCAATAAATCGTCGTTGGGATAACCCTCGACGTTCAATTCGACGTGATGTTTTTCGCAGAGTTTTTTCAGCAACCCAATATCGGCATAACGCGCATGGCGCTCATCAGGCCTAGGGTGAATAGTTAGCCCACTCGCGCCTGCTTCAATCGCCTGCTCACCCATGGCGACTACATTTGGATAGTCTCGTCCACGCGCATTACGCAGCAGTGCAATTTTATTTAGATTAACCGATAAAGCCGTCATCACTCGTCTTGCCCCTTATTTAAATTCGCTTCATTAAAAATCCAAATCAACCAACAAAATCAACCAACAAAAACCAACCAACCACATCAATTAAAACCTAACAAATCGCGCATGGTATAAAAGCCTGCTGATTTTTTCGATATAGCGTTTGCCGCGAATAACGCGCCGCGCGCAAAAATGCTACGATCGGTTGCGCGGTGGCTGATTTCAAATCGCTCGCCTGCCATATAAAACGTCAGTGTATGTTCACCAACAACATCGCCCCCACGAATGGTAGAAAACCCAATCGTGCCTGATTCGCGTGGACCAATAAGTCCATCCCGACTTTTTACCGCAATGTCGGGTAACGCCTTGCCTAGCGTTGCTGCAACGGTTTCGCCTATCATCAATGCGGTCCCTGACGGTGCATCGACTTTATGACGATGATGCGCCTCAACCATTTCAATATCGGCGGTCACTTGCATTTGGTTAATCAATGCGTGCGTTGCCTGTGCCGCGAGCGCATTCATCAGGTTGACCCCCATGCTCATATTTGCCGACATAAAAACGGGGATGTCTTTGGCTGCATCGCGAATGGTGTCGATTTGCGAGGCATTAAACCCTGTTGTGCCGATGACAATCGCTTTTTGTTGCTCACGACAAAAGGCCAGATGCGTCATTGATGCCGAAACGCTCGTAAAGTCAATCAACACATCAAAATCCAAAGACAAGCTCGAAGTAATTGTAACCGCCATATCATGACCAACATCGCCAGCACCATCACCAAGCGGCGGACAAGTTTGGCTCAACAATTGACCTATACACTTATCACCAGGCTTTGCCGTGGCAACTGTCAAGCGTAACCCAGCGTCCCAATCGTCGCGCGAATTATTACCCGCGGCCACCGAATCAGGCGCCATCAGACAATGATAGATACTCTGCCCCATTCGCCCACCAATGCCTGCAATTGCCAGTCTCGCCATACCGCCACACCTCACTATGCGATTATTTGTTTGATTATTTGTTTATTCGATACGTGTTTAGCGCATATCAGTGCATATCAGCACCTATTTTAATGCATCCCTTTAGCTATGATACGAAATTCAGCCCTAAAATGATAGTATTCTTAACGGCGTTATACATTCGGTGGTACAATTGTTGTTATTCCAATCTATTCGCCTCTATTCGCTTTTATTTGCTAGCAATCACCGAGAGAAGCATGGATTCACTCAATACCACGCTTGCTTTGTCGTTTACTTTATGGTTCGTTTGTTTGGTTTGCTTTAAAAAAACAAACCAAAAAACGCACTACCACGGCACTGCGGTTGATTAACTGCAATATTTTTATTGACTTTTTAGGCGATTCGTATAGAATTTTTTGGTTTTAATTCGCACTTATTTGTAGGAGATTTTTTCATGGCCAATAGCCCACAAGCCCGTAAGCGTGCTCGGCAAGCAGAGCAACACCGCACCCGTAATGTCGCACAGCGTTCTTATATGCGCACGACTGTCAAAAACGTTCTCAAAGCCGTTGAAGCTGGGGACAAAGCCCACGCTGAAAAAGCATTTGAGCTGGCTGTTCCAGCGCTTGACAAAGCCAGCCGCAAGGGATTAATCCACGCGAACAAGGCAGCGCGTATTAAGTCTCGTTTAGTCAGACAGTTAAAAGCACTATAATTAGCACGACTAACCGCCTAATTGCCGCCTAATTGCCGCCTAAGTTTCACCTAATAGCCACTTACTGTTAGGCTAACGGCTAGGCTAATGACTAAGCTAGTAGCGACCACGCTAGCAATGTATTTGCCCTGTATTCAATAGACTAATACGCCTATACATCGCTAGCGTGCTTTTTGCGCTCACTTATTTGCTTACGCATAACTCGCTGTATCGATTATTGCCTGCATTGGTCATCGCCTGTATTGGTCATTGTTCATTTTGCTAATGATTTTTATTGGTCGTTCATTTCTAATTCATAATCCATGCACTCACAGGCCACTCACAGACCCAATCACAGGTCCACTCACAGACCCAATCACAGGTCCACTCACAAGTCTAACACTCGCGAAGCCTTATAACGCATTATGATGATGACAGTATTACACCGACTATCTTTCGTTTTTTTTGTCGCCTTTAGCTTGTTGGTCATGGGCTGCCAACAAACGCAACAGCAACAAACACAACACCAACAAACTGGCAATGCATCTCACGACTCACCCGATTCATATGATTCTGACTTATATGAATCACGCACCTCACAAACCGTTGATGGCAAACCAACCACCCACCCAACTGTATTCACTACCCTATTCAATCATTCAGACACACCACAAACACCCACCATCAACGGTATTTCACTGCTTGGATACGGCATTCGTCAGCCTGGTGAGCAGACATTTTCCCCCGTCAGCGAAGGTACGCTTACCCTGGGCACAGAATTTGCCATTTTATACCAGCTCGACAACTCAGTTAGTCAGCCTATTGAGCATGTGACGATTTATCCAGATAGCGGTATCAAACACCCTAGCAAGGGGGCGATTAAATTTGACACCTTACAGTGGACACCCAACCCTAACCAACAAACGTATGAATTAATTTACCTCATCGAACATGGCTGGGAAATCATCCCGGGACGCTGGGTGTTACAAGTTAAATCAGGGCCAACCGTGTATTTAGAAAAAGTGTTTTATCTCAACGATCGATAAAATACGTTATCGAATTTTCAGCAAACCCTTTACAATAACCCTTTACAATAAAACCCATAAACAAAACTTAAAGAATAAGACAAACAGAATAAAACCCATTAGCCCTAGGAAAAACCATGCATTTGGAACAAAAAATACAACTGGTCTTTATCATTGCTTTGGTCGGATTATGCTTTTATGTATTATCGCCGATTCTAAGCCCATTCCTATTTGCCGCATTGCTTGCCTATCTGGGCGATCCGTTGGTCGATCGATTGGAAAAACGCATGTCACGTACTTTTGCGGTCGTCAGCGTTTTTATTTTTATTATTATCACGTTGATTTTAATCGTCATGCTATTTATTCCGCTTATTAGTGAGCAATTATCCAAACTCATCGGCAAACTACCTGGCATGATTGATTTAATCGAAAAAAACATCCTGCCAACCATTCAGGACAAGTTTGCGGCTGGTTCGGCAGCCAGCAGCGACGATGATTTGATTTTAAATACGTTAAAATCCAACCTCTCAAACCTCTCAAATATTGCTAGCAAGCTATTTGGCTGGATTAGCAACTCCAGTGGCTTTGTGTTGACGTTACTGGCGAATATTTTTTTAGTGCCTGTGGTGACTTTTTACCTGTTAAGAGACTGGGATCGATTAATTGAACGCATCCACCACTTAATCCCTAGACGCTACGAAGCCAAAGTTAGCCAAATTGCCAAAGAATCTGACAATATGCTCGCGGCATTCTTGCGTGGTCAATTTATGGTCATGAATAGTCTTGGACTCATCTATGCGATTGGTTTGTCCGTTGTCGGTCTAGAATCCGCCATATTGATTGGTTTTATTGCTGGCTGGCTGTCTTTTGTCCCTTATTTGGGGCTAGTTGTTGGCATGGGCGTGGCGACAGCGCTGGCTTATTTTCAATTCGGTGATATTATGCACCCTTTGGGCGTGATTATCACCTTTGTCATCGCGCAAGCACTAGAGGGCAGCGTACTCACCCCACGTTTTGTCGGCGAACGCATCGGGCTACACCCTGTTGCCGTTATTTTTGCCGTCCTCGCAGGCGGTCAACTGGCTGGATTTGCTGGTGTTTTATTGGCACTGCCTGTCGCTGCCGTGCTAAATGTGTTAGTTTCACACGCACATGTCGCATACCAGCACAGCAAGCTCTATAATTAGCCGCCTGTTACCTTATTCATGCGACGCTTAACTACTTAAAAGACCATCCGAGACCACCTGATATGCGAAATCATTTTCCTTTACTTTTACTCACACTATTCGTTACAACTTGGTTTACTGTTGGCTGCGCGTCAAACAATGGGCTAGAACAATACAACCAACGCATGTATGCGGTTAACAAAAAAATCGACCAGTACACGCTAAAACCCCTAAGCCAAGGCTACCAAAAGATAACGCCAGACCCCGTTGAACGTCGTGTTAGTCACTTTTTCGGTAATTTAGGCGAGATTAACACCTTCGCAAACAGCTTACTCCAAGGCAAATTCAAAAACGCAGGGCTTTCTAGTTCACGGTTTGTTTGGAATACGACACTCGGCTTGGGCGGGCTATTTGATGTCGCCACCGCGATGGGCATTTCAGCCGACAAAGAGGATTTCGGGCAAACACTGCGTGCTTGGGGTGTCCCCGCTGGTCCTTATCTTGTCTTGCCCATATTGGGACCCAGCACAATAACAGACACCGTTGGGTTGATTGGTGACTATGGGATAGACCCCATTAATCGCTACCAATGGAATGATTATCGCGTTGAAACGGGCGTTAATGTCTTAAAACGTATTGACCAGCGCGCGGGGCTACTGAATACCGAAAAAGTACTGGCCAGCAGTACCATCAACGAATACGAGTTTGTCAAAAGTGCCTACCTGCAACGACGCGCCTCATTGACCAGAGACGGGGCACCCGACCCACAGTCAGAAGATGCATTTGATGCGTTTTTTGATGAGGAATAACCGCCAACAGTCCACTAAATGAATCGTTTTCTCGACCGACTATTAGCGCACTATCCCTGCTATCTCTACTATGCCCACTATCCCTACAACCCGTACTATGCCTGAAACGCCGAATACAACACTAGACTTTGCACATTTGCTCGCAGACGAAGCGCGCTCAATCACCCTCGATTATTTTCGCCGCCCGCTGCAAGTAACAAAAAAATCAAACGAAACACCCGTGACCGTTGCCGACCAAACCACGGAATCAAGGCTACGCCAACTGATTGAATTGCACTACCCAGACCACAGCATCATTGGCGAAGAACACGCCGAAAAATCAACCCAATCCACCTATCAATGGGTAATTGACCCCATTGATGGCACAAAAAATTTCGTCGCAGGCATTCCGCTATTTACCACCCTGATTGCGCTCTTCAAATCAGGGCAACCGATACTTAGCTTGATTGATGCACCCGCGCAAGACGAGCGCTGGATAGCCAGCAAAGAAACCCCCACAACGTATCAGCGTCAACAAACCACACAACTAGTTCGTACACGAGACACGACATCACTAGACAAGGCCATTTTATGCTCAACGGACTTGAGCATGTTTTCGGACGCCGAAAATGCACAGGTCCAACCACTACGCGACACGGTGAGTCTAATACGCTATAATGGCGATGCGTATTTGTATGCAATGCTTGCGAGCGGCTGGATTGATTTGGTGCTTGAGTCTGATTTACAGCCTTATGACTTTTTACCGCTAAGGCTCATTGTCGAACAAGCCGGCGGCAGCATAACCGACTGGCAAGGCAATCCGCTGACCCGAAGTAGCTGCGGCCAAGTGTTAGCCAGCGCCAATGCAACGCTGCACCAACAAGCACTTGATAAAATACGCCAAACAATACAGCCACAGACCTAATACCACAAACCTAACACCACAAACCTAATACAACCGATCATACTAACTAGACAAAATACCATGATATTTAACTTCGGCAAAAAGAAAGCAAAAGACGCAGAAAAAGCAAACAAAGACCAAGCAGACAGCACATCTGAATCCATTGAACCCATTGATACCACTCAAACAACTCAAGCCATTCAAGCCACTCAAACCAACGACACGGCTGCGTGGAAAATTGACGATGCCTCCCACGATAACAACACCGATAACAACTCCGATAACACATCGGTTGATAAAGCAGATAACAAGGCGAGCAACACGGCGAGCAACAAGGGCAGCTACCTTAGCCGTCTAAAGTCTGGACTGGCAAAAACTGGCGCTAGCTTTAGCGGCCTATTTCTCGGCAAAAAAACCCTAGATGACGATTTAATTGACGACTTAGAGACGGCTTTATTAATGGCAGATGTCGGCATCGAAGCGACCCAAGAAATCATCGATGACGTCACAAAAACCATCTCACGCAAAGAAACCAACAACCCAGAAGCCGTCATTAATCAACTAAAACAAACGATGCGCCGCATTTTATCGGGTTGCGAAATCCCATTACCCATTAACGATCACCAACCCACAGTCATATTGATGGTGGGCATCAATGGCGCAGGAAAAACAACCACCATAGCAAAGCTTATACAACGCTTTCAACAGCAAGGCAAAACTGTCATGCTGGCGGCAGGTGACACTTTTCGTGCTGCCGCTGTCGAGCAATTAAAAACGTGGGGAGAACGCGCAAACGTGCCCGTTATTTCACAAGGTACTGGGGCAGATGCCGCTTCGGTCATTTTTGACGCTTATACGTCTGCCAAGGCAAAAAACATCGATATACTTATCGCTGATACCGCTGGTCGCTTGCATACCCAATCCCATCTCATGGCTGAAATTGAAAAAGTCGTGCGGGTACTGAAAAAACATGACAGCAACCTACCCCATGAAACGATGCTTGTCATTGATGCAGGAAATGGGCAAAATGCCCTCAATCAAGCAAAATCATTTCATCAAAGCTTAGGATTAACGGGTATCACGGTCACCAAACTCGATGGCACCGCCAAGGGCGGCATGATTTTCTCATTAGCAAAGCAGATGCAACTACCGATTCGATTTATCGGCGTCGGTGAAGCCGCCGACGATTTGCGTGAATTTGTTATCGATGATTTTATCGATGCCTTGCTTGACAACTTTGCCCCCTAACTGCAACGCAACCGCAACGCAACTGCAACGTAGCCCTAACCTGCCGTCACTTAACCAGCGCGTTGGCTAAGTTTATCGACAATCCAGTTAATCATCGAAGTTAATCACCGAATAAAATCATTCAGACACTCACTCAACCCATTTTTTATGGTAAACTGAGCGCTAATAAAAACGCGTTAAACGCATCGACCCCATTGACATTAAGCATTAAGCATTGGCATCAACCCTAGTAATGTTCAAACCCAGTAATTTTCAAACCCAGTGACTCCCATGGAAATAAAACAAAAAATTGAATCCCAGCTCAATGAATACCCAGCCATTCTCTATATGAAAGGTACACCCCAATTCCCACAATGCGGTTTTTCTAGCCGTGTTGTCACCATACTAAAACGTATCGGTGAACCTTTTGCCTATGTTAATGTATTGGCCGAACCTGCTGTGCGCGAGCATTTGCCAAAAATCTCTGATTGGCCAACCTTTCCGCAGCTATTTATCAATGGCGAGCTCGTTGGTGGCTGTGATATTATCGAAGAAATGGACCAACAAGGAGAACTCGCACCCTTGTTTGAAGGCCTTATCTGGCCGGAAGAGGACAATGCATGACAGCACTTTTACATTAAGCCGTTTTCAAAAACAAGCATTGATCGACATGGCGATTGATGCTTGGTACATCACGCCTATTGTAAAAAAACAAGCCGCCACCTCTCACGAATCCGACTTTGCTGAAATGATGCAATCGTTGGTCAGTGAAGCGCAAACGCCGCCTGCAACCCAAGACATTAATCCAGCACCTGCTACGCACCAAGAAATCAACACCTCAGCAAGCATACCATCCAAACGCATACCCTCTAATAGTACGAATAATAACGAAAACACCACAGCCCAGCCCATTGATTCCCCCACAATAGATAATACGCAATCGTCAGCGCAATCATCAGCATTAACACCCGATGAAGTATTAACACCCGATGCCGCAAGTGCTTTGACGCAGTCTGTACAGCGCCAAAACGACCAAAAAACCAACCAGACCAACAAAACCAACCAAAGCAGCCAAAGTATCTCAAAAGCACAACGACAGCTGCTTTATCAACCCATTGTTATTGATACGCAGAAAACCGTTATCACCGAAGCTAATCCAGCGCGTCGCACCCTAACCCTACCAGAGGCTTTAGCAGAAGCTTCACCAGCAAGCCTCGGCCTAGACAACGATGGTGAAATAGCAGCACAAATACAAGCCCTCGCCAATACCCAAGCCAGCACACCCTACTTTGGCACAGGCAACCCCCAAGCCGATATCATGTTACTAAGCGGCTGGCACGAGAATCACTGGATAGATAATGGCAACACAACGATACCGCCACTGCTTCAACAAGCACTGAGCGCTATAGAGATTGCTCCCGATCAGGTCTATTGCACACCTTTTCTAAAGTATCAGTATGCGTTGCCACTAGATCCTGATGATTCGATACTCGCCGAGTGTCTGCCTTTGCTTGCCATGGAAATCGCCAAGGTACAACCTCGCGTGGTCGTTGCATTTGGGCATCCGCTATGCCGTTATTTAACCCAGCAAACCACACCATTATGGACGACACCGCAATCTACTACAACAAGCAACAACCGTCAAAATACCAGCCTAGATACCAGCCTAGATAACAACTTAGACGGCAACTTAGACGGCAACTTAAACAATAACATAGATAGCAATACGCACCAACTGCATGTTGCGTCCTTAACGCAGACACCCGTGCATACCGTATCACTCATCTGCCTGCCGTCAATAGACTACTTATCTGACTTTCCAAACGACAAATCGCTTTTATGGCAACAGCTAAAACGCATTCATCAATACCTATATCCGCCTTAATTTTTTGCTACCATCAACCATGCTGCCATCAACCATGCCACCATCTCCATCTCGTCTAATTTTTCAGCCTAGTGCGCCTGCCTATTACTCAGATTTAGCAGCGATTGAATCACGTAGCAACCCGACCGCTTGGTCAGCATCGCAACTGCTTCACACCTTATCGCAATACCAAAACCTCACAGGGTTTATCGACAACACACCGGTTGCTTTTGTTATTTATCGCAGCATCTTAAACGAAGCAGAAATTATCCACCTCGTTTGTGATAAAAAACACCAAGGCAATGGCTATGCCAGCCAATTACTCAGAGAGCTATTTCGTCGACTGCCGTCAACCATACCCAAACACCCAGCTTTGCACTGTTATCTAGAAGTTAGAGCGGGCAACAAAGTCGCACAAAATCTTTACCAGCAGCTAGGGTTTCAAGTCGTCGGCACACGCAAAGCCTATTACCAAAACCGTGAAAACGCGCTGATAATGAAAAAAATAATCACGCACATTAACCCACAGCCCAATTCACAGCCCAATTCACAGCCCAATTCACAGCCCAATTCACAGCCCAATTCACAGCCCAATTCACAGCCCAATTCACAGCCCAATTCACAGCCCAATTCACAGCCTAATTCACAGGCCAATTTAGCGCCCATTATAGGAGCCGATGATGACACATACCATGACACACACCATGAAAGCCCAACTCATTAATCAATGCGGCGCACCCACTGTATTTTATTGCGCTGACTTACCGATACCCAAGCCCAATGCCAATCAAGTATTAATCAAACTGCACGCCACTAGCGTCAACCCCATCGAGACCAAATTTCGCGCAGGTCACGTTGGTAAGCTCCATTTCCCCGCCCTATTGCACAGTGACTTTGCTGGTAAAATTATCGCAACAGGTGAACTCGTCACACAATTCATACTAGGTGATGCTGTCTTTGGCAATGCAGGCGCCATTGCTGGCACGGGCACGCTAGCCGAATATGCGCTGGCTGATGCGCGTTTGGTCGCAACCGCCCCCAAATCAATCCCATTGCACCACGCTGCCGCATTGCCACTGGTCAGCATTACCGCTTGGGAAGCGTTATTTGATAAAGCACAAATCAAACCTTGGCACCAAGTACTGATTCAAGGTGGCGCAGGCGGCGTGGGGCATATTGCAACCCAATTAGCAAAATGGGCAGGCTGTGAAGTATGGGCCAGTGCCAGTCCTAGCAAACATCACTTTTTACATACATTTGGTGCAAATCCCATTGATTATCATGAGCAACAGGCTTTTGACCAAGCAAAAGCACAAACCATTGATGAATTAGGTTTTGATGTGGTGTTTGATACCGTCGGTCGGGCCAGCCTAGATAAGGCCATTGAAATGGCACGACCCAATGGAACAGCCGTTGCCATTGCTGGTCGTAGTGAGCATAATTTACAGTTAGTGCATGAAAAGAATCTCGATTTAAAATTTGAATTTAAAACACTTGGCACAATAAATGAGCATCATCGAGCGCATCAAGGTTGGATTTTACGACACATTAGCCGACTGGTGGATCAACAAAAAATCACGCCCATCATTGATGAAACTGTGTTTACATTAGAAACGGTTGGAGAGGCTCATGCCTATCTTGAATCCGGTCAGGCAACAGGCAAAGTGGTGATTAAAATTACAAACTAACTTTAAGATGCAGATTCATTTACAAAAATATTTAATCACTCTATTCATGTCGTGATGAAAACCTAACACATTAACAATAAAGGATACTATTATGAAAATATACGGTGATATTCAATCAGGCAATTGTTATAAGGTTAAATTGGTCTGCGCCCTCTGCAACATCCCACACGAATGGATACACGTGGACATATTGGCAGGCGAAACCCAGCAACCCGAGTTCCTAGATAAAAACCCTAATGGGAAAATCCCCTTGTTGGTTTTAGACGATGGTCGAAGTCTAAATGAATCAAATGCCATCATTAATTTTCTGGCAACAGGAAGCCCCCTAATACCCGATGATGCTTTTTTATATGCTAAAGTACAGCAATGGCAGTTTTTTGAGCAATACAGTCATGAGCCCTATATTGCCGTTGCGCGTTTTATCAATAAATATTTAGGCCTGCCTGATACGCAAAGAGCACGTTATGAATCTAAACAGGCAGGCGGTCACAAGGCATTAGTCATCATGGAACAGCAATTATCGCAGACACCTTATCTAGTCGGTAATTCACTCAGTACCGCAGATATTAGCCTCTACGGCTATACTCATGTCGCAGATGAAGGTGGATTTGATTTATCACTTTATCCAAGCATTCAAGCATGGATTCATCGCATTCAGCAAATACCAGGCTATGTCAGTATGAAATAAAATAAGGGGCTAGATAACTTTAGAGCGGATTTTTACTGCAAGAACCACCACACAACCTAACCGCCACTTTTTTCGCTATTCTTCGATTTTTGCCAATGCCGCTTCGACAACGGCAATTTCATTACGCGTATTCATATGATCATTGAGCGTTTGTTTAAACGCTTTACTGCCTCTGATGCCATGAAATAACCCCATCCAGTGTCTGGCAATGTGCTTTAAATGATTACCTGCGGCAATTTCATCACGAATATAAGGCAGCATCGCCTCAATTACCGCGCGGCGTGATGGCGGTCGATGGTCGGCACCCAGCAAATCATCAACGCCCGCCAAAACCCACGGCTTTTGATATGCGCTACGCCCCATCATTACGCCGTCGACTCGGCTCAGGTGGTCACGCGCTTCGGTCAGCGTATCAATACCGCCATTAATGATGATTTCTAATTCGGGGAAACGAGATTTAACCGCATACACCAATTCATAATTGAGTGGCGGTGCGTGGCGATTGGCTTTGGGGTCAAGGCCTTGTAAAAACGCTTTTCTGGCGTGAATGATAAACGTTTTGCAGCCCGCCTTTGCCACCGTCTCAACAAAATGAAACACACTGTCTTCAGGCATATCATCAATTGCCAGTCGATGTTTGATGGTCACTTTGGCATCGGTATTATCACGCATCGCATGAAAACACGCCGCGACTAATTCGGGTTCGGCCATCAGTATTGCCCCGATTTTACCCTTTTGTACGCGATCGGAGGGGCAGCCAACATTTAAATTAATTTCATCATAACCGTATTGATTCGCGATTCGAACGGCTTGGCCAATGTCTGACGGATTGCCGCCACCAATTTGCAAGGCAATCGGGTGCTCGGCGGGATGGTATTGTAAAAATCGGGCATGATCGCCGTGAATAATTGCCCCAGTCGTAACCATTTCGGTATAAAGTAAGGCTTTTTTCGTGAGTTGGCGGTGAAAATAACGACAGTGACGCGTTGTCCACGCCATCATCGGCGCGACCGAAAAGCTCGCATTCGGGTTAGCATATGGGCTGTTTGCCGGTTTTTTTTCTGTTACGGGCATTGCCGCCCCACGATGGATATTCATTGTACGCAAAATCTCTAATTAGCCCGCGCATTATGATATAATTTTATCTATAAGACAATGAATAATCGAGAAACCCTTTAACCACAAAATATGACACAAAATAGCACACAAAGCATCAGCTAAGAAACACCCAAACGCCTGAATTCCATTTGCAAGTGCAACGATATAGATGTCGCATAAAAAAAGTAAAGCAAAATAATTCAATCAGTTAATCAGTCAACCGAGGAATAATATCATGCAAATACAGCTCAATACCGATAAAAACATCGAAGGAACCCAGGGTCTAGAGGCATTTGTCGCCGAAGAAATCAACCAAGGTTTAAAGCACTACGCCCACAGAATCACCCGCGTCGAAGTCCACCTCTCTGATCAAAACGCCGATAAAGGCGGCAACGATGATATGCAGTGCAAAATCGAAGCCAGAATAGAAGGTGTCCAACCCGTCCTCGTTACCAGTAAAAGCAGCACAAAAGAAATCGCCCTAACAGAGTCCATCGACAAAATGAAATCTGCACTTAGCAGCATTGTCGGTAAAATGCAGCACAAATAAACCCTAAATAAGCACTGAATAAGCGCTGAATAACGCTAGCCAACTAGACGGCTAAGCAAGCCAAATACAAAAAGCCTGAAGACGATTGCCTTCAGGCTTTTTGTATTTATTATGGCTTATGGCTTATGGCTTATGGCCAATAACTCATCGCCAATAACTATAGCAACCCTGCTTCAGTTAAAAAGGTCGCCGCCACTTCTTGTACCGATTTCTTATCCACATCAACCTGTGCATTAAGCCGCGCCATTGTTGCATCGTCTAAAGTCGCTGACAAGGTATTTAATTGCGCCGCAAGTTCAGGGTTAGCATCTAGCGTCTCTTGACGTACGGTTGGCGTTAGGGCGTAGGCAGGGAAGTAGTTTTTCGTATCCGTTAACACCACAAAATCAAACGCAGGGATACGGCCATCGGTTGCAAATACCAAACCAACATCCACTTCGCTTTCATTAAGGGCTTTATAGACCAACCCTGTATCCATGCGCTTGACATTCGCACGGCCGAATTCAAACCCATACGCTTCTTGTAGTGGCTTTAGGCCATCGTCACGTTGATAAAACTCAATGTTACAGCCAAATGATAGCGATTCGCCAGCGTTAATTTTAGTCGCTAAATCTTCCAAAGTGGAGATATTTTTGGCCTCGGCATCAGCGCGTCGCATGGCCAATGCATAAGTATTATTGGCTTTGGATGCATCCAGCCAAACAATCCCATCGCCCATATCTTTTTCTTTGACGGCGCTATAAATTACGTCAGCTGCTTGGTTTTCAAACGTATTTTTATGGAAAGTCAGAAACGCCGTTCCCGTGTATTCCCAGTACATATCGACCTGTTTATTTTCTAGCGCCTCACGTACTAGTGTTGTCCCCATCCCTGTTTTTAGCTCTGTTTCATAGCCTTTTGCCTGTAAATACTGGCTGGTCATTTCAGCAATAAGCAACTGCTCGGTAAAGCCTTTGCCACCAATGGTAATGCTTGCGGCACTGGCAGTCGTTACAAAAGCTGCACCGAGCATCGTAGCCGCTAGTGTTTTTTTAAGCGATAGTATTAAATTCATATTTTTTCTCCGGTAGTTAATTGATTTTTTGGTATTTCTATAAATTATGGTGATATTTTTTGTTAATGCAAACGACATAAATCCGTTAATTAAATCTGTTAATTGCTTTCGAATCGCTGTGGATTTACCCCTTTAGGAATCGCCCAGTATTGACATTTAGACAAGAAGAAGTCCATCAAAACCGCCAAAAATGCCACAGAAATCGATCCAATCAACAACATATTGAATTCTCTGAGTTGAATGCCAGTAAAAATAAACTCACCCAAACTGTCAGCAGCAATCAAAGTAATCAACGGGCTGGTGCCGACATTTAAGGCAAATCCCGTACGAATACCCGCTGAAATGATATATAACGCATTAGGCAACTGCACCCGCCATAGAATTTGGCTATCAGTCATGCCCTGCCCGCGCGCCGCTTCTATTAAATAATCTGGTGTCTCATCAATGCCTTGAAACGTGTTTTTGACGATGGGCAAAATCGTGACAGTGACCAGGCCAATAAACGCGGATTTAAAGCCAATCCCAGTCAGTGTCATAATAATCGCTAGAATCGCGAGTGTTGGCACTGCGGATAAAATATTAAACCCTTGCACAAAGACATTGGCATAACGACGAAATTTGGGGCGTGTCATCAGAATACCCGAACTCACCCCCAGTATCGTTGCCGTTAATCCGCTAGCCAGCACGATATAAATGTTTTGTTTGAGCAGGTACAGCCAATCATCAAAGTTTTTGGCAAAATCGGCTAATAAATCTGATGTTTGCGCATAACTTCCTGCCCAAAAAGCCAATAGCACCGCATAAATTGGCCATAATCGAACACCGCGTCGATAAATTTCAATGATAAAGTCACGATACATCGGTTGACTCCTGCTTAAATCGTATCATCTTAAATGGTATCATCTTTCTTGCGTGGCGTATCGCCTAACAAGCTAGCCATGGAATACTGCGTAATATAGCCGTGATAAAACCCATCATCATCTACCACAGGCAGCCAGTCAGTGCCGTGAGAATACATTAATGAGGCTGCTTCACGTAAACTATCAGCAATATTCACCGTACCCGGCACTGGATAATGATGATCCCCCACAATCCCTGTGGCTGACACGGCTGTCTCATGGCTAATGTAGCCCCGCGCACGGCCATTTGGTCCGACCATAACGGCAATCGCCGTGTCATTTTTTTCCATCAACTCACAGGCTTTTTTGACGGGAGTATCCGCGTTGACGGCGGTGTCAAATGGCAATATCGCCTCGCTAACATTAATTAATTTAAGCCGTTTTAGCGCCCGATCACTGCCGACAAATTCTTTGACGAATCGATTTTTTGGATTAGCCAAAATTTCATCGGGCGAATCAAATTGCTCCAAAATTCCATCACGAAAAATCGCAATTTTATTCCCCATTTTGATGGCTTCATCGATATCGTGACTGACAAATAGCACGGTTTTACCCAATTCGGCATTCATTTTTAAAAATTCATCTTGAATCACTTCGCGGTTAATCGGATCAATCGCGCCAAAAGGCTCATCCATCAGCATGACAGGCGGATCAGCGGCTAACGCACGCACGACACCAACGCGTTGTTGTTGCCCCCCTGATAATTCGCGTGGATAGCGTTTTAAAAAAATACTCGGATCGAGGTTAACCATTTCCAACAATTCTTTTGCTTTGTTTCGACTGGTTTTTTTATCCATTTTAAGCAAATCAGGGACAACACAAATATTTTCTTCTATTGTCATATTAGGAAATAAACCAATCTGTTGGATGACATAGCCAATTTTACGGCGCAATTCAATCGGGTTAAGCAAATCAGTATCTTGCCCATCGATATAAATTTTGCCTGACGTCTTTGGAATTAGCTTATTGACCATTTTTAGCGCCGTTGTTTTGCCACAGCCACTAGGCCCTAGAAAAATACAGATTTCACCTTGTGGCACCTCCATATTGACATTGTTGGCGGCAATAATGGGTTGCTTGCCTGGCACTTCGAAATGTTTGGTTAAATTTTCTAATCTAATCATCTTATTTGTTCTCCGACAGCCCTTTTGGGGTGAGTAGTTTTTGCAACCCCATAAATAAATAATCTGCCATAATGGCTAATAATGAGACGGCGATTGCCCCAACCACCAATTTCGTGCCATTGGTACTGGTAATGCCTTCATTAATAATGGTTCCTAAGCCACCCGCGCCAATATAAACGGCAATAGTTGCCACGGCAATATTCATCACAACTGCGGTGCGAACGCCTGCCATAATCACAGGAATTGACAAAGGAATTTCAACTTTACTCAAGCGTTGCCAATCGCTCATCCCCATGCCTTTGGCGGCCTCTCGCATGCTGGGATCGATGTTGCTTATCGCTGTATAGGTATTTCGAATAATCGGTAGCTGTGAATACAAAAAAATGGCAATCGCTGCTGGCCAAAATCCAATCCCCCTATCGACCAACGATAAAATCGGAATCATCAGGCCAAATAGCGCCACCGACGGTATTGTGATAATAATAGACGCCACATACAAGACCGCATTGGCGAGTTTTTCATTACGCGTTATCGCCACACCAATCGGCACGCCTGTTAGAATTGCCGCACCGACTGATACGCTGACCAGATACAAATGCTGGATCGTCAGGTTGATAATCGTGGGGTAATTACCTGTGACGTAATTAATTAAATCATTCATAAAATCACTTTAATCTATTTCCATTCCTACTAAAAATTTCACATTCATTTGCAGCATTTAATTGCAGATTAAATACCCAAAAATCTCTTTTATTCATTAGTGCACATTGCACAACCTGGTCTTACTTCAATTTTCTTGCGACTAATCATTAATGTCATTGTCGTTGACAGTAGAACAATTAACATTCCAAGCAATGTTCTTTCAGTATATGCCTCTCCGCTTAACAATAACACAATGGTTGAGAGTAACGGTGTCGCATAGCCAAGTGGCGCAAGCCTCGATGCACCATCACCCGACATTGCATAAGTCCAAAAATAGTATCCAAGAGCCATTGGGCCAATTCCGATATAAATTGAAATCAATATCGGCTGGAGTGTCCAACTAAATTCACCTGCAAAAAATAAGCAAACCAAGCTAAAAACAGCGCCGATAAAAGTTGCAGGGATTAAGGCAGTTTGGGGTGATGCTAACGTACTCGCCTTAATCGAATAAACCGCCATTGTAATAGCCGATGCAAAGGCAAATAGTGCCCCTAAATTCAGCATATTGCCAGCATCAAAACCACCTGTCTTATCAAGTAACAACAACGTTCCAACGAACCCCATCAGTGCTAAAAAAACACGAATTGTCGTGTTTTTACCACGCAGAAAAAACACCGCACCAAGCGACACAAATAAAGGCCAAGAATACGCAATCAAATTATTTTCAAGGATACTCCCATAACTAAATGCCAAATATTGTAGAAAAATTGTTGCTGCGACGCCCATCGTACCGATTATGATTGTAGACACCTTGTAAAACGACAGACTAAAAACGCGGTGTTCTTTTTGAAGAACGCTCACCCCAAGTAAGGCAAAAAAAGCAGCAGAAAATTGAAAAAACAATATTTGAAATACATCAATATCAACAAGTGCAAACTTTGCAGCTAGGGCATTTGATGACCAAAAAAGCACCGCTAATAATGCAGCAACAGTGCGCATATCAAAATGTCTCCAGAAAATCAGCGTCAAATAAAAGCAAGTAGCACTTGATATAATTTGTGTATTCTTTAACGCAAGCAAAATTTACATTCACTGTGTCAAAGCAACCATTTTTTTGATAAGGCTGTATATTTTCTTCTACCATGTTATTAAATGTCCCAACAAATTAGAGAAAGCTTAAAAAATTATTTAATTCATTGAAAAAACAATTCACCCACCAACCCTGCATACTATCTTGTATGCTGACGTTGCATAACAACATAGTCAACTTCGCGTCCAATCGTCCAATCATTTGACTGCGTTGCGTGTTAACACGTGCATACTAACACGCCTTAGTATATCTAACGAAATTATAACTTGCTTTGCTTTAAATTATAGCTAGTCTACCAAACGAATAGCCACCACGACAAGCAAAAGTCAAAAATAAGTTAAAATATGTCGTATTTACTATATTCAGTTGGTTATATTAGATTGATAATGCAGATAAGCCTTTTGCAAAAAAAATGATGAACCCCATTAGCTACCTACATACATTGGAATTCGATCAGCTGCCGCCGGCAGTCGTTGCTCGCGCCAAACAATGCATACAAGATTTACATGCCGTTGCTGCCGCTGGTAGCCATACCCCACTCGCGCGTATTATCAGCGATTATGTTGTCGCCGAAATGCCTGGCTCTTCGCCCCTTTTGTGGTCTGAGAAATGCGCCAGCATGACAGGCGCGGCACTGGCCAATGGCATGATTATCGACAGCTTTGATGCGCACGATGGGCATGTACTTTGCAAAGGGCATGTTGGTGCGGGGATTTATCCTGCACTGATTGCGCTTATCGGCAATCCCAGCCAACTTAAACCACATAGTGCCACAGCCAAAGCATTCATTACCGCCTTAGTCCTTGGTTACGAAATAGGCACACGCGCAGGCATTGCACTGCACCAAAGCAGCACACAATACCATACCTCAGGCGCGTGGAATGCTATCGCTGCCGCTGCGGTTGGGGCAAAAGTTCTGCGACTAACGGATCAACAAACCCGCCATGCACTGGGAATTGCTGAATATCACGGGCCACGCTCGCCTATGATGCGCTGCATCGATCATCCCACCATGGTCAAAGACGGCTCAGGCATGGGGGCAATGGTCGGCATCAGCGCCGTTCTGCTCGCCAAACGTGGCTTTACAGGCGCACCCGCTGTAACCATCGAATCAAGCGAATTTGCTGAATTATTTGATGACTTGGGTGACCGTTGGCGAATTGTAGAACAATACTTTAAATACGATCCCGTTTGTCGCTGGGCACAGCCCGCCACTGAAGCCGCTAGACGATTAAAAGCCGAAAATAGCCTAGACACAGAAAAGTTGCACCGCATTACACACATTGAAATCCATACCTTTCATGAAGCACTCAGGCTAGGCAAAAAACACCCTGCCAATGCCGAAGAAGCACAATATAGCCTTGCGTTTCCTGTTGCCTGCACCCTGTTAACAGGTGGCATTAGCCCCGACAAAGTCATCACAACCTATAACGACCCAGACATTCACACACTCATTGACAAAATGACACTGCACGAACGAGAGCGCTACAACCAGGCATTTCCTGAAACACGTTGGGCTGATATTTTGATTCGCTTTGCTGACGGCACGACCCTGAAAACCGAGCCAACACGGACGCTTGGCGATACCGACTTACCTTATTCTGAGGCAATGCTAACAGAAAAAGCCCGCCGATTATTGAAAATGCGCTTATCCGATGACCAAGCAACGAATATGCTGATGCATCTGCAAGACTTGGTTTAACGACGTTCAGCGCTGTTTAGCGCTGTTTAACAACCCTGTTTTGCCCTGTTTTGCCCTGTTTAAAATTGCTTTAATCCTGCTTTAATGCCACATAAAAAAAGCAAATCCTGTATTCACAAGCCGCTACTGCCATTAAAAATGTCTATATTTTTACAAAATAAGTCGTATTTAAATAATTAAAAGGCTTATCAATTGGTTTATGATGAGCATAAATCAGCACAAAAACGCACACAACCAAAAAGACACAGAGGACACCATGACACAACTATCTGCAAAATACGTTATCATCGGCGCGGGCATACACGGACTTAGCACCGCTTATCACTTGGGGAAAATCCTGCAAGCACGCGGCGAATCCCCCGAAGGCAAAATACTAGTCGTCGATAAAACGTCGATTGGTGCGGGCGCATCAGGCATTGCCTGCGGCGTTGTCCGTAACAACTATTTTCAGCCTGCGATGCGTGAGCTTATGGCGCATTCGGTCGCATGCTGGGAAGATGGCGGCGCGGATTTTGGCTATCACTCGGTTGGCTATATGCAAATCAGCCCAGAAAGCATGCACAACGATGTGGCACAAATTGCCAAGCAACAAGCTGACATTGGCTATGAGTCAACCTTTATCGAAGGCGAAAAAGAATCCATGGACTACATGAAAACCCTATTCCATGATTGGCAAGCACAGGGCATTACTAGCGTCTTACACGAAAAGAAAGGCGGTTATGCGCATAATACCAAAGCGCTCTACGCGATGGCGAGCCGCGCCGAAGCGCTAGGTGCTAAAATCATGACAGGCGTAACGGTACAAGCCATTAATACTGACAGCAATACTCAAGCCGCCAAAAGCATCACCACCAACAAAGGCGATATTGCATTCGAGCATCTAGTCGTTGCGGTTGGGCCGTGGGCGCGCAGCATGTGGAACATGCTATCTCTACCTGAGCGCATTGATATCACGGATGCCGAGGGCAATACCCACAAAGACAACCCCATGTGGACTTATTGGTCATTACAAGAAGGCACACTGGGCGTAGATCCTAGCTTACAAGTAACCAACGATGGCAAAATGCCCCCCGTGCTTCACGTCGATAGCGATGCACCACTGTATTCGGACGAAGACGGCAGCTTAATCACTGATAAAATGTGGGGCATTTATTACAAGCCTGACACCCATTTTGGTGGTGTCCAAGGCGGTGCTGCACCGTTTATCATCAACAAAACCGCCGACGAAGTCGCGGTTGACCCTTACGGGGTTGACTCGCCTGAGTTTATTGTCGGCAAAGACTTTGCGCATATGTGGACATCGGCTTTGGCTCATTGTCAAAAACGCTTTTCAGGACAAGCCTTCAAATACAAAAAAGAGCCCTCGGGTGGGATTGGCGCATTTACACCCGATAGTTTCCCCGTATTTGATGTATTTAATGAAAACGTCTATTTCCTCGCTGATTCTAACCACGGCTATAAAATGATTGGTGTGGGCAAACTGGTCGCAGAAGAGCTGACCAGCGGCGTAAAAAGCGATTTAATGAAGCCGTTTTTGATGTCACGCTACCAAACGGGCAAACTGCATCCTGTGTCTAATTCTCCGTTCCCTTGGAGCTAATTCGGGGAGGCGATAACTTGTCATAACATTTGCCATACACCGTTATGGCATCAATTATGGCACCAGCCAGCGCAAAACAAACAGCACAAAACAAACAGCGTATTGATTGAATAATCAATACGCTGTTTTGGCTTTTGGAGTGACGCACACTCTGGCACACCCTGGGGTGGTTTGCATTTAAAATTCTATCCTATCCTATTCTATTCTATTCCGATTCTATCCAATTCGAATCGATTTAAGTACCAACGGGTGTATTAGCCAGTATATTAGCCAAAACGCCCTGTAATGTATTTTTCTGTCAAATCATGGACAGGATTAGTAAATACTTGCTTAGTCTCACCAACCTCAACCAATTTGCCCAAGTGAAAATATGCAGTTCGTTGCGAAACCCGTGCTGCCTGTTGCATCGAGTGCGTCACAATGGCAATCGAATAATTTTCACGTAGCTCGTGAATCAGCTCTTCAATCACCGCAGTGGCGATGGGATCTAGTGCAGAGGCGGGCTCATCCATTAAAATCACCTCTGGATTGACGGCAATCGTTCGCGCAATACACAGCCGCTGTTGTTGACCACCAGATAGGCCTGTCGCTGACGTGTGCAATCGGTCTTTGACCTCTTCAAATAAGCCTGCCCGCTGCAAACTGCTTTCGACAATTTCATCGAGTTCGACCTTGCCTTTGAATAACCCATGCAGGCGCGGACCATACGCGACATTATCATAGATTGATTTAGGAAAGGGGTTAGGCTTTTGAAAGACCATTCCTACCCGTGCGCGTAGCAGTACGGGATCCATCGCCTTTGCCATAATATTATCATTATCTAGCTGAATCGTACCCCCGACCTTGCAGATGGAAATAGTGTCGTTCATTCGATTTAAGCAACGCAAAAACGTCGATTTACCACAACCCGATGGACCGATTAGCGCAATGACCTCTTTATCAGCGATATCTAGGCTGACATCAAAAATCGCCTGCTTATCCCCGTAATGCACCGTCACGTCTTTGGTGTGCATTTTGGGGTTATCTAGCATGGGCTTGCCAACGGTCTGTAGTTCTTTAAACTCTTGTGAATCAACTTTCATTTCTATATCCTGATTTAATTAATTTAATCGGTAAGTATCTATTGTTATTGCTTATTGGTTTATTGGTTTATTGGCTTATTGGCTTATTGTTATTTTTTATTAAGTGCAATGACCTAATTATGTTGTCTCTATTTTGCCTCTATTTTGGGCTGACTATTTCTTCTCAAAGCGCTTGCGCAGATAAATAGCCAGCGCATTGATGACCAGTAACACGAGCAACAAGACGATAATTGCGGCCGAGGTTTTGGCAACAAACGTATGCTCAGGGTTATTCGACCACAGATAAATCTGTACTGGTAACACCGTTGCCGAGTCGGTAAAGGTTTCTGGCAAATCGACAATAAACGCCACCATGCCAATCATCAGTAGCGGCGCGGTCTCACCAATCGCCTGTGCAATCCCAATAATCGTTCCTGTTAAAATACCTGGCATCGCCTGAGGAAGCACTTGGTGAAATACGGTTTGCGTTTTGGATGCGCCTAACCCTAACGCGCCTTCTTTTAGCGACGGTGATACCGATTTAATCGCGGCGCGACTAGATATAATAATGGTCGGCAGTGTCATCAAAGCCAGCACCAAACCACCGACTAATGGTGCCGAACGTGGCATACCAAAAAAATTAATAAAAATCGCCAGTCCTAACAAACCAAACACAATCGAAGGGACAGATGCCAAGTTATTAATGTTAATTTCTATGAAATCCGTGATGCGATTTTTAGGGGCAAATTCTTCTAAATAAATGGCAGCAGACACGGCAATAGGAAACGCAATGACAAGGGTAATTAAAATAGTCAATAACGTACCTTTGACTGCCCCACTAATCCCTGCTTGTTCTGGCTCTCGTGAATCCGCGCTACTCAAAAACGACCAGTTGGCCTTTTCAATAATTTTATCCTCTGCGTACAAATCACCCAACCACGTGGCTTGCTGTGCTGAAATTCGCTGATTTTTGACAGTCTCTCCAGACAATCCCCCCGATTTAATGAATAAATCAGCTGCATCGTCCAGTTTTATTTCCACCACCGTTGATTGACCCAATAAACTGGGATTGGCGACTAGCGTATCGCGTAACGTAAAGGGCGCAATGTTACTCAGCAGTTTATTAAATTCACGACGATCAGCGGCATTTTCTATAAAGGGGAACCTTTCATTCAACGTCAGCCCGAGTAGTTTGCGATAATTTCCGTCTGATAGCACTTGTGCATCCGTCGTGTCCGTACCAGCGGTGGTATCGATATTTAATTTATCCGCATCAAACTGAACGTCTAACTGAATGTAATGCTGAGTAAAGGCAGGGAGTGCCTTTGTCACAATATCGGTTAATAGTATGCACAAAAACACAAAGGCTAAAATAATGGCCGACAATCCATAGTATTGAAAGCGTTTTTCTTTGCGGTAGCGCTTTTTTAAGCCAGCTTTGACTTGTTCTGTTTTATTCATGGCTTTATTTTCTCACCCGTTGTTTTTTGTTAGTTGACTACGTTTTTTAGCAAGGTTAGTTGCACGGCGGTTAATTGCACAGCGGTTAACGCCGTGTGCTTAATCATACTGTGCTTAATCATACTGCTCTCGATAGCGCTTAACGATACGCAGCGCAATCCAATTAAGGAACAAAGTGATACAAAACAGCATCAATGCCAAGGCAAAAGCAGAGAGTGTCTTCGGCGTATCGAATTCTAAATCTCCTGTCAGCAAAGTCACAATTTGTACCGTCACCGTTGTGACCGATTCTAGCGGATTGCCTGTCAAATTCGCCGCCAGCCCTGCCGCCATCACAACAATCATCGTCTCGCCAATTGCTCGTGAAGCAGCCAATAGAATACTACCGACAATACCAGGGATAGCCGCAGGTAATACCACTTGTTTAATCGTTTCGGATTTGGTCGCACCCAATCCCAGCGATCCATCGCGTAGGTACTGTGGCACGGCAGTAATCACATCATCAGATAACGACGATACAAAAGGAATAATCATCACACCCATTACCAATCCCGCTGCCAACGCCGACTCAGACGAGGCGGATAACCCAAGCGTAGCAAACGTATCGCGAATAAATGGCGCGACAGTAAGCGCGGCAAAAAAGCCATAAACAACCGTTGGAATACCCGCGAGCAACTCTAGCACTGGCTTGGCAAAGGAACGAACCCGTTTATTCGCATATTCCGACAGATAAATTGCCGTCATCAAGCCAATCGGGACGGCAATGAATAAGGCAATAAAAGAAATCAATAATGTGCCTGCAAATAGCGGCACTGAGCCAAATTTGGGCTCGGTAGCTGTGGGACTCCAATTGGTCCCAAAAATAAACTCTAGCGGCGAAACCGCACTAAAAAAACGCAACGATTCAAATACAACAGAAAAAACAATTCCTACGGTCGTAATGATAGCGACACTTGCGCAAAGTAACAGCACAATACGGACTAAACGCTCTACCCGATTGCGCGCATGAAACTGTGGGTTAAGGCGAAAAAACGCCACGCCAACACCAATCAGCGCCAACAACAAGACACAAACACCTTTTAGCTTGGCGCTTTGCGCCTTTGCCGACACGTAATAATCAACTAGCGTACTCATGGGTTCTGCTAATTGTGCTTTATCACCAGTATCGTTGGATTGCGCGGCAAGCTTGACATCATTTAAGGCAAGCCCTAAATCGGCGCCTTGCTTCATCGATTCGGGCATCAAGTTAGCCAGCCGTCCATCAATCACCGTATTTTCCAAAGACAACCAAAGCACCAATAGTATTAACGCTGGCAGCCCTGCCCACAAGGCAGCGTAGTAGCCATGATAACGCGGCAACGAGTGGAGTGCCGTTGCTGGGTTGTCTGCACGCTGTACCGCGGCATGCGCTCGGTTGCGCAAAATAAAGTAGCCCGCAACAATAATGGCGATTAGTAGGTAAATAATAGTCAGCGTGGTCATATCAGTGTCATTTTGTTGTCAAATAAAATGCTGGATTACCTATATAGAATAAGCAATCCAGCGAGTGTCATCCGATTATCGGATTAAAATCTTCGTCGATTACATTTGTAATGGCGTTAGATTTTCAATTGCCATTCTAGTTTTTTCAAGCTCCGCTGCTGGTGCAGGAATCAATCCTTTTTCTGGCAAGAAACCAAACTCACCCATCGCATCTTCAGACATAAAGAGTTGTGCGTACTCTTTTAGACCGGGGATTTTACCCACGTGTGAATTTTTGATATAGAAATACATCGAGCGAGAAACTGGGTAGCTACCGTCAGAGATATTATCAGGCGTTGCTTCAATACCATCAATGTCGGCTGCTTTGACCACATCACGATTTTCGTCTAGGAATGAATAACCAAAGACACCAACTGCCGCAGGGTTGCTCGCCAATTTTTGTACGATTAGGTTATCGTTCTCACCTGCTTCAATAAAGTGACCGTCTTGACGAACTTCATGGCATGCTGCCTCATAAGCATCTTCATCGGTTTCTTTTAGTGCTTTTAACATTTCAAATCTCTTACAACCACCTTCCATCGCTAGCTCTTCAAACGAATCGCGCGTACCTGAAGTTGGCGGTGGGCCAAGCACCTCGATATTAGCACTCGGTAATGAGGCGTCGATGTCTGACCACATTTTGTATGGGTTAGGCACTAGTGTCTCGCTGCCATCTGTCGCTGGTACGTCTTTAGCCACGGCCAAATATAATTGCTCAAGGGTTAGGTTTAACTCAGGACCTTCGACTGAATTGGCAATGGCAATACCATCATAACCAATCATGACTTCGGTGATCTCTTTGACGCCGTTTTCTTGGCAGCTATCAAACTCAGTTTTTTTCATGCGACGAGACGCATTAGTGACGTCTGGCGTATCAATTCCGTTACCTGCACAAAATAGCTTCATGCCGCCACCTGAGCCCGTTGATTCAATTTTAGGGGTATTAAACTCGCTATCCTTACCAAAGTTCTCAGCCACGGTTGTCGCAAAAGGGAATACCGTCGATGAACCGACAATGCTAATGGTGTCTCTTTCTGCTGCAGTTGCTGCAAAGCTTGCTGTTAGTGCAGTCGCAAGAAGTATTTTTTTCATATCAAAGTACCTATTCGTTGTTGTTAAAATTGTCTGGGTATTATGGCAACACCAGATGACAGTTCCATGAAACTTCGGTGAACATTTTATGATGGTTTTGTGACAGTTTTATGACAGTCGGTCGTGGTAAGGCGTGATAAATCACTAACGCGCTCTGTTGATTGGAATTAAAGTTACCACCCCAACATCATCTCCCCAACATCGCCGCCCCAACATCGCCGCCCCAACATCGCCGCCCAAAAAACAAGCAAGCAATCAACATAAGCAAATAGATCAGCAAAAAAAAGCATGACAAGGTAGCTCTTGCCATGCTTTTAGCGACTTCTAGTCTGTGTTTAGACCGCGTTGAGACCCTTTGAGACCGCGTTGAGACCCTTTGAGACCGCTTTTAGGTCACTTTTAGACCGGCCTTATAAACGGTTATCTAGAATAGACCCTCAATCTGACCTTGTGTGTCCAATTTAATGTGGTTAGCCGCAGGCACACGCGGTAACCCAGGCATGGTCATAATTTCACCACACACCACGACAACAAACTCCGCGCCTGCAGATAGCCGTACTTCACGAACGGGGATAACGTGCCCCGTGGGCGCACCCATCAATTTGGCATCGGTTGAGAAGCTGTATTGGGTTTTGGCAATACAGACAGGTAAATGCCCAAATCCAGCCGCTTCCCACTCTTTTAATTGACTGCGGACTTTGCTGTCAGCGGCGACATCTGACGCGCCATAAAGCGAAGTAGCAATCGTTTTGACTTTGTCTAACAACGGCATATCATCGGGATAAAGCGGTGCAAATTGTGCGTTTTCACCTTCGATAACCCGCACGACTTCTGTCGCCAAATCCGCTGTTCCTTCGCTGCCTAATGCCCAGTGTTTACAGGTAATCGCCTTGACACCTTGCTCTGAGGCAATGGCCTTGACTGCATCAATTTCGGCCTCGGTGTCGGCGATGAAGTGGTTAATACCAACAACGACTGGCACGCCGAATTTTTTGACATTACCAATATGTCTCACGAGATTTTCAGCGCCTTTTTTAACCGCATCAACATTTTCTGTCGACAGCGCATCTTTGGCAACGCCGCCATGCATCTTGAGCGCGCGAACTGTCGCGACAATAACAACCGCTTCGGGCGACAGGCCTGCTTTGCGGCATTTAATGTCAAAGAATTTCTCAGCCCCAAGGTCAGCACCAAAGCCTGCTTCGGTCACGACGTAATCGGCTAGTTTCAATGCGGTTTTGGTCGCAATTACCGAATTACAGCCGTGTGCGATATTGGCAAAGGGACCACCGTGAATAAAGGCAGGGTTATTTTCTAAGGTTTGTACCAAATTCGGCATAAAGGCATCTTTTAATAACACCGTCATTGCGCCATCTGCATTTAAATCTTTGGCGCGAATAGCGGCTTTGTCACGCGTATAACCGACAATGATATTACCGAGACGGACTTGTAAATCATCAAAGTCTTTGGCCAAACAAAAGATCGCCATAATCTCAGAGGCGACCGTAATATCAAAACCCGTTTCGCGCGGATAGCCATTACCCAAACCACCCATCGAAGCCACAATATGACGCAATGCGCGGTCATTCATATCAACGACACGACGCCAAGCAATACGGCGCACATCAATACCAAGCTCATTACCCCAGTTGATATGGTTGTCTATCAAAGCCGACAACAAGTTATGCGCAGCAGAAATCGCATGAAAATCACCAGTAAAATGCAGGTTAATGTCTTCCATTGGGATCACTTGTGCTTTGCCGCCGCCAGCAGCGCCACCTTTCATACCAAAGCAAGGCCCCAGTGATGGCTCGCGCAAACAAACCACCGATTTTTTGCCGATTCGATTCAAGCCATCGTTCAATCCAACAGAGGTCGTTGTTTTTCCTTCACCGGCGGGTGTTGGGCTGATTGCAGTCACCAAAACCAACTTGCCGTCTGGTTTTGATTGAATGGAATTAATAAAATCTTGGGACAATTTGGCTTTGTCGTGGCCGTATTGACGTAATTCTGCTTCTGGAATATCCAGCTTTGCCGCAACGTCTCTAATGTGGATTTTATTGGCTTCGCGTGCAATTTCGATATCTGTTTTCATGCTTATCCTCGACTGTTGAATTTTCTACTATCAGTTTTAATGATAGCCCGAATAGAATGACTATTATAGAAATTTATGACAAAAGGAGTGTCAGAATTTCGACCTTTTTATGCCTGATTTATGTCTGATTTTGAATAAAAGCCAAAAAGTGACCCGTTGACAAGCCGTTAACCATTGCCTTACAAAGGGCTTGCAACGGGTCTGCAACGGGTCTGCAACGGGTCTGCAACGGGTTCAAAAACCAATCACGAGGGCTTAAAAAATAAATTTATGAATGACTTAGCCCATCATAATACGTAATTAAAGCCGACGTATCCAAACGCGCTGCAGATTCGGCGATGGCTTGAAACTGCTCAAAGGTCGATGCCGTCGCTGGCAATGGGGTTTGTGTGGCTTGTGCTTGCGCCAGACAATAGCCTAAATCTTTGATAAACCACTCTATCGCAAAGCCAAAGTCAAATTGGCGCTCGAGCATCGTCTGTCCTCGGTTTTGCATCTGCCATGACTGTGCCGCGCCTTGTGATATTGCGGTGAGGACTTTATTGGCATCAATACCTTGGGCTTTTGCGAACGTCAAGCCTTCGGATAACCCCGACAACACACCCGCAATACAAATTTGATTGACCATTTTACAAAGCTGACCACTGCCAACACCGCCAATGTGTGTGATTTGCTGACAATAAGCAGCCAAAAGCGGCTTAACCTTGTCAATAATCGCCGCATCACCCCCAACCATCGCCGATAGACAGGCATTATTTGCACCATCCACACCGCCAGAAACTGGCGCATCGATAAAGGCCGCTTGATAAGGCTGTAAAAAAGCGCACACGTGTTGGCTTAATTGCGCCGAAGTTGTGGTATGGTCAATGACAATAGCGCCAGGTTTTAACTGCTGATAAAAGGCAGCAGACTCGACAATAGATAAGACATCTTCGTCACGCCCCAAACACATCAAGATAACATCCGCATCGGCCACCGCTTCGCTAAGCGTCAACGCCCAGCCTGGGTGCTTCGCTTGCCATGCTAGGGCTTTTTCATGGCTACGATTAAACACCGCAATTGCGTATTCATCCGAAAACTTTTCCGCCAGATGCCCCGCCATTGGATAGCCCATATTTCCTAGCCCCAAAAAGGCAATTTTCATTTGTTTGCTCCGTCGTATTAGTCGTATTAGTCGTATTAATTAACTCAATAAGTGACGATAAACAATCGACGCTTAACAGCAACCGCCGCCATTAACAGCAACCGGCTAGGCATGAAGCTGAGGCATCAGCATGATACATTCGTCGATATCTCATGCTATCACTGGCGCAACATTTACGCAAGCCACGCACAACAAGAAGAAACACGGAAAATAAGGCACACAAAAACAACACGCACGCGCCATACGCCCATACGCCCATACGCCCATACGCCCATACGCCCATACGCCCATACGCCCATACGCCATACGAGCAAGGCTTAGTAGATTTTTTAGCAGAATAATGCGAGGAAATGATTAAGCGCGGGGAATGATTAAGCGACTGTTAACGGCGGTAATTAATTGCTCATCAAAAGACAAAAGACAAAGGACAAAGCGCGTTTGCTGCTGCTTTGTATTAGGTCTGTATTACGTTTGTATTAGACTTTTATTAGGCCTGTATTAGGCCTTTATTGGGTCAGTATTACTTCTCGCGATAAGTAATACGACCTTTGGTCAAATCATAAGGCGTTAGCTCAACGCGGACGCGATCGCCAGTGAGAATGCGAATATAGTGTTTACGCATGCGACCAGAAATCCGCGCGGTAATAACCAAATCATTCTCTAGTTGTACTTTAAAGGTGGTGTTGGGTAGTGATTCAATCACGGTTCCCATCATTTCGATACTGTCTTCTTTTGCCATGCAAGTTTTCGTTTGTAATTAAGAAGCCGCAACTATAGCAAAAGGTTTCACCGCACGCAAGCAAATATCACCAATGCCAGCCATTTAGCTAAGTATTTAGCTAGGCATTTAGCGTTGCATGGTTCGAATTTTCGCCGATCGTAACTGGTACACGCTGTGGGCAAGCAGTGTTATCAAAATAATCGACCCCGCGATTAACGCAAGATAACTTGGCGCCTCATCCAGCACAGCCCAAACCAATAAAATACCAATGATTGTCTCTAATGGCATAAATAAACTGACTTCTGCTGCCGTAATATATTTGGGGCTAATCGCAAAACTTGCATAAGCAATTGTCACCAACGCACTGACCAGTAACAACAATAGCAAATTATAGGCATCAACGGCTAGTTGTGTCGCAAAAATCACACTGGCAGTCGCCAAAATTAACCCACTAATCGACAACGCAGGTAACATATCAATATGATGAAACTTACGGTTCAATACAAAAGAAAGGGCAATGCACATAGCCGATGTCAGCGCCGCTAAGTTGCCTGTGATGGTGGCGTTGCCTGTCTTTTCTTGGACAATAAATATCATGGCAACCAACACAATAATAATCGTCACCCACGTAACTATTGCCGTTTTTTCTTTGAGGATTAATCGGCTAAATATCGCCGCAAAAATCGACGAAGTCGTGATAATGACCAACGCATGCGCCACACTGGTATGCAGTATGGCATAAACAAACGCCAAGGTACTGGTACTAAACACACAGGCAACCAACAAGCCTGGACGCCCAAGCTGTCGGTTTTTTTGGGCAAATCAGCGCCGCTAAACCAATAGATTAAACCGCACAGCCCCACACTCGTCAATATCCCGCGATAAAACAAAATCGTCCAAAGATCAACGGTCATCAGGCGCAAGATTAAGCTATCTGGCGATAAAGCCGTGATGCCGACAGCGGCAATCAATACGCCTTTTTGTTGGGCTTGCACAAGTCGCGTGGTTTATTGATATTTTTATTTAGGTTTATTCTGTTTACGTACTCGCTTTGCGATGTCACTAGCGAAGCAAATCCTCAATGGCGGCGCGCTCTTGGCGTAGCTCTTCGTCGGTTGCTTGCATTTTTTCGCGGCTAAAGTCCGAAATTGGCAAATCCGTCACAATGCGATAATCACCCTTTTCACACACACAAGGAAATGAGTAAATAACACCCGGTTCAATCCCATAAGACCCATCCGCTGGCACGCCCATAGACACCCAGTCGCCTGACGCGGTACCTAACGCCCAACTACGCATATGATCAATCGCCGCAGACGCCGCTGATGCCGCTGACGATGCGCCGCGTGCTTTGATAACGGCGGCCCCACGTTGTTGTACATCGGGGATAAACGTGCTTTCATACCAATCATTGGCAACTTGTGACGTCGCGGCTTGTCCTGCGATGGTGCACTGGCTGATATCGGGGTATTGTGTCGCTGAGTGGTTGCCCCAAATAATCATTTTTTGCACATCATTGACGTGTTTGTCTGTTTTTTCTGCTAACTGCCACATCGCACGATTGTGGTCTAGCCGCGTCATTGCCGTAAAATTACGTGGATTTAGATCTGGCGCGGCGGCTTGGGCGATCAGCGCGTTGGTATTGGCTGGATTACCGACGACGAGGACTTTGACATCGCGTGAGGCGTGGGCATTGAGCGCCTTGCCCTGCGGACCAAAAATTGCCCCGTTGGCTTCTAGCAAGTCTTTGCGTTCCATCCCAGGGCCGCGGGGTCTTGCGCCGACTAACAATGCATAGTCGGTATCAGCAAACGCCACATTCGCATCATCGGTTGCAATCACATCAGCAAGCAACGGAAAGGCGCAATCACGCAATTCCATGACCACACCTTTTAGCGCATCTAGTGCGGGGGTAATTTCTAACAATTGCAAGATAACAGGCTGATCTTTTCCTAGCATATCACCTGATGCAATTCTAAATGCCAGTTGATAACCAATATTGCCTGCGGCGCCAGTAATGGCAACACGTACGGGATTTTTCATAGATAACCTCTGTTTTTGAATAATTTAACTATTTACCATCAAACTGGTCGTTATTATACGACAAAACCTGTCGTTTGCTAAGTGCATTGTGCAGCCACCTACTCCACAGTCACACACTGTGCAGCCACCTACTGTGCGGCCACCTACTCCACAGTCACACACTGTGCAGCCACCTATTCCACCTATTGACTACACTTTGCTTGTTGATAATTGCATTCACGGCGGTCTTTGTTTATGATAAGTGCGGATTTGGTGTATTTTCCCAGTCACGCACGATTTCAACCGATATTTTGCGATCTGCGAGCCCCCCCAGAACCCGCATTTGTCAAAAGCAGAAACATCCAACCAGACAATCAACACGCCGTTTCTCATGAAAAAACTTGCTAAAAGCGGCGGTTTATTTTATGATGCCATTCCGATAAAACAGGGGACCTTAGCTCAGTTGGTTAGAGCATCCGACTCATAATCGGCAGGTCCGCGGTTCGAGCCCGCGAGGTCCCACCATTTTTCATCTGAACAAACCCACATTCAAACATCAAACATCAAACACCAAACTAAATCGCAAACCAATAGTAAGCCGAAAACTAATACAGACCGACAAATAAATAAAGCCCTCAAACGAGGGCTTTATTTATTCGCATCATTGGTATTTAGGCGTTAAGTGTAGCCGTTAAATTTGGCCGTTAGGTTTAGTCGTTAAGACGTGCAATGAAACCACGCGATGAAACCACGCGATGAAACCGCGCGACGCAACCACGTCTAAGTCACACCCGACGCAACACGCCGCGAGAAGCACCAAATACGCCCAATGCACCAAATACACCCAGCACCGCCAATAACAACGACCACCACGATGCCGACGGGATTGCCGCTGGGTTGGTGTTGTTTTGTGGCAAGATACACATCGCATCTAGCGTGTCGCCGCTAATCGTCCAGCCTTTGGCGATCAGTGCATCGCGTGCCGCCTCGGCCCCTGGCCCATACTGTAGCGGTGATGCATCACCTAAACTCAGATTATCTGGCGTACTCGGGTTGGCCGCCCAGCCGATTAAGGCAAGCGAGTAATTCACACAATCTAGCCCTGAGTTAGTCAACAGACTATTGACAGCAGTCGCACTACTCAAATCCCAGCCACCAATATCTTGGTTAAAGCTAGCCGCGCCAGAAAACATCGAATTCATAAATTCTACATTACTCACATCCCAGCTCCCAAGGTCTTGGTTAAAGCTGGTCGCGCCAGAAAACATAAATTCCATCACCGTAACTGCACTGGTGTCCCAGCTATTTAGCGGTTGATTAAAATCACTTGCATTCAAGAACATCAATCCCATAAATTCTACACTGCTGGTATCCCAACTATCGATGTCTTGATTAAAACTCGTCGCATCACGAAACATAGCAGCCATGCTCGTCACGCTGCTGGTATCCCATGTACCAATGGCTTGGTTAAAATTACTCGCTTGGTTAAACATAGACGTCATATCCACGACACTACTGGTATCCCAACCACCAATCGGCTGATTAAATTGGCTTGCAAGAGCGAACATCAAGTTCATATCTGTCACACTACTCGTATCCCAACCGCCAATGTCTTGGTTAAAGCTGCTAGCGCCATTAAACATAAAACTCATATCTGTCACGCTACTCGTATCCCAGCTGCCAATGTCTGCGTTAAAGCTACTGGCGTTAGCAAACATATTACTCATATTCTCGACATTACTGGTATCCCAGTCCCAGTTTGCACTGGCGCCTGTTAGGTTAGTCGCACCAAAAAACATCCCTGCCAAGCTGGTCACCGCCGATAAATCGGGGGTATCGGTGGCCGTCACCTCTAGATTACTCGCCCCAGCAAAGGCATTTTCCATCGACTGCCAGGCAATGCTGCCCCACTGCGAGACTTCGCGGATTTGCGTGCTTTGTGGTGCGGTGTTGTTGATGTAAATTTGCGGGAAATCACCGACAATCTCGATACGGTAATCCGTGCCCGCGGTTAAGCCGCTAATCGTGGCATCGCCCATTTGGTCAACAAGCACACCTCTATTGGCTGGGTTTCCAACCTCTTCCCAATACAGCGAGTAATTATAGCCTGTGCCAGTGGTTGGTATGATTAATTCAGTCGCCGCCTCGGTATTCCATACGCTGATAAAGTTGCCTGCATCGCCCGGTGTAGGACAGCTTGGATGCACTGAATCTCCTAAGATGTTCCAACTATCGGTGTCGATTATATTTTGCCGTTCAGTTACTGCCGCACAGTATTGCAAGCCAACTGCACCTAATTCCAACCCACTTTGCAAGGTTTGTGCATCCCAACCAATCAGCGTATTATCGTAATTATTTAGGTCAAGTCCTGAGCTATCTAGCATATTTCGAACATCTGTCACGGTAGTCATATCCCAGTTCTCAAGATTTTGATTGAAAGCCGAGGCCGTTGAAAACATTTGATACATCGAGGTAACAGCACTCGTGTTCCAGGTGGTGACATCTCCATTAAAGGCACTTGCATCGTTAAACATACTAAACATGTCAATAACTGCTGATGTATTCCAAAGGTTTAAATCTTGATTAAAGGCGCTTGCCGCATTAAACATGGATGACATATTGGTGACATTTTGAGTATTCCAGTTACCTATATCCTGATTAAACATAGCTGCTCTCTGAAAGGCTGCTCTCATGTCGGTAACTGTAATGGTATTCCAAGCCTCTCCGCCTTGATTGCCAGCAGGTGCCGCTTTATAAGAAATATCCTGATTGAAGGCAGAGGCAGACCGAAACATAAAGCCCATATTAATTAAACTACTGGTTTCCCAAGTGGTAATATCCCCATTGAAAGCAGAAGCATTCGAAAACATAGTGGCCATGTTGGTGACATTTCGCACATCCCAAGTGTTGAGCGATTGATTAAAGCTGGAGGCCCCAAAAAAACATATCGCGCATGCTTAAAGCGCTAGACGTGTTCCAAGTATTGATGTTTTGGTTAAAGGCCGTTGCACTGCGAAAAGTACCTCTAAAAGTAGTTACATTGCTCACATCCCAACTACTGATGTCTGAGTTGAAGACGGTAGCCCCTGAAAACATTTCTTGAATGGTTGTAGCCGTGCTCATGTTCCAGTTATTCATCTGTCCGCCATTGTCCACCAAGCTGCTGTTATCTCGGAACATCCCACGGAAGTCTGTTACGAGTGCTAAATCGGGTGTATCGGTGGCATTTAGCACTAAATTAGTCGCACCATAAAACGCACCCTGCATATTCGTCCATTTAATAGCGCCCCACTGATCGATGCTGAGGATTTTTTCTTCATCGCTGACATCGTTGTAAAAAAAACGTGGGAAACCCGTGCCATCGCCTACGTTATCGGCAATGCGTATGGTGTACGTGCCTACAGCGCCAAAATCATGGGTAAAGTCGCCTGTAAGACCTGTAAAATCATAAACGCCGTCATTGTCAACATCAACGTTGTAATTGTAGCCTGCAGTGCCTTCATCGGTTTCTATTTTGAATTCTGTCGTGCCACTTACCCCTGCATTGTCGGTTTTAACCGTCATGACAAAATCAGTGGTCGCTTGCGCATAGGCATGCGTACTAAACAACATCAAAGCAACCAACAAACACGTTGATTTAGCTTTCGATTCTATCTGTTTTAAAATGTGATGTGTATTCATTTGTTACCCTTTCCTTTTTTACTATATCAATTAGTTAATACCCATGAGTTAACCACAGGCATTGTCCACAGGCATCGACCATAGGCATCGACTTACTCGATTATTCACCATGTGATTAATGGTGCGCTACTTAATACGTCGCGCACCACTTAGGCCACTCACCAGAGCACTGGCACCACTGTTTAACCGCAATACTCTTCAATCGCAATACTATTTAATCCCAACACTATTTGACCGCAACGCGCCGCGAGAAGCACCCAATGCACTAAATACACCCAATGCACCGAATACACCCAGCACTGCCAATAACAACGACCACCACGATGCCGACGGGATTGCCGCTGGGTTGGTGTTATTGAGTGGCAAGATACACGTGGCATCTAGCGTGTCGCCGCTAAACACCCAGCCTTTAGCCATCAGCGCATCGCGTGCCGCCTCGGCCTCTGGGCCATACTGCAGCGGTGATACATCCCCTAAATTCAAATTATCTGGGGTGTTCGGGTTGGCTGCCCAGCCGATTAGGGTACGCGAGTAATTCACACAATCTAACCCTGAGCCAGCTAACATAAGAAATGCGAGGGGATTTACGCTACCTAAATTCCAATCACCGATATTTTGATTAAAGCTAGCCGCAACTAGAAATATTTGCATCATATCCGTCACGCTACTCGTATCCCAACCACCAATGTCTTGGTTAAAGTTACTCGCCTCCCGAAACATTCGATTCATATTCGTCACGCTGCTCGTATCCCAGTCGCCAATGTCTTGGTCAAAGCTACTGGCTTGTAAGAACATTCTCTCCATGTTCGTCACGCTGCTCGTATCCCAACTGCCAATGTCGCCGTTAAAGTTACTGGCGGCATTAAACATAGAACCCATATTCTCGACATTACTGGTATCCCAGTCCCAGTTTGCACTTGCGCCCGTTAGACTAGTCGCGCCACGAAACATTTGAAACATACTAGTCACGCCCGATAAATCGGGGGTATCAGTGGCGGTCACCTCTAGATTACTCGCCCCAGCAAAGGCTGCCCCCATCGACTGCTAGGCAATGCTGCCCCATTGCGAGACTTCGCGGAGTTGCGTGTCGGCTCCGCCGCTGTTGCTGACGACAATTTGTGGGACATCTCCGACAATCTCGATGCGATAATCGGTGTTTGCACTTAACCCTGAAATAATATGAAAGCTGTCAGTTATCCCGAGCTGTGTGTTATTATTGCTCGGATTACCGACCTCTTCCCAATACAGCGAATAGTTATAACCTCCTATGGGCAGCGTTGGAACGTTGATGGTCGTTGTGCTCCCGGTATTCCACACCATGATGAAATTATCCGGTGACCCAGGGGTGATTTGCGCCTGCGCCACTTGGCCAAATAAGGCCAATACGGTCACCAGCGCCAATGATAATCGTGATGGCAACACGCGCCGTAGCGCCCGTAATTGACTGAATTTTTGCTTTATCGCACCATTTACCGTACCATTTATCGCACTAGTTATCGTATTTATTGTCGTATTCATTGAAATCCCCTATTGTTTATTCTTGTTATTGTTCGTGTTATTATTCGTGTTATTGTTCGTATTTATCGTTTATTGTGAAGTCTCGCATTTGATTTGACTACGATTATCGACTTCATTTGTTATTTAGTTATTAAGTGTAGCCGTTAAATTTAGCCGTTAAATTTAGCCGTTAAGGCGCGCGATGCAACCACGCCGATAAGTCACACGCTACGCAACGCGCCGCGAGAAGCGCCCAGCGCACTAAATACACCCAACGCACCGAATACACCCAGCACCGCCAATAATAACGACCACCACGATGCCGACGGGATTGCCGCTGGGTCGGTGTTATTTTGTGACAAGATACACATCGCATCTAGTGTGTTGCATACCGCTAGCAACATTCTATTATCGGTTGTATTGGCTGGCCAATCTACCTCAAAGCTCGCGAGATTTGAAGCTACCGTTGCTGGTATGTACTCAATAACCGGTGTGCCCGACATGTTCGTAGCGACAACCGCATACAATCGTTCATAAGATAACAAAGCTAAGTTGCTTACCTCTACTTGGTATTGTACCGGAGCTACATCACCCGTTTCTTGAATAAACCAAGTTTTGTTTGCTGCTATATAGTTAGGCGCAACTTCAAAGGCTGTACGCGCCAAGGCTGCATCAGTACTGACAGCGTGTGTTACAAATTCTAGGTCGGTATCTAAATCGGTTCTACTCGCATCTAGGTTGCTGGATGTGAAATCGGCACTGGTTGCAGCGGTTAATATTGCACTCGGTTCTTGCGATTTAGACACTCGTTGGTGCAAGCCAGAAGTATCATCACGACCGATACCAAAGACATTGAAGACGGTGGCATTGGTTGTTGATGCATCACTCCGAAATACAGTACCATCGCTGGCAATATAATCAGGACCTGAACTAGGTGACCCGCCTAATCGGATACCATATTTGAGGGCAAGATAAGATTCTACTTTATTTGTTTCCGTTTGACTTAATGCTTGAGTGTACAAAATATATTCAGGTATTTTACCATTGTAAAATCTTGGACCACCTGTTACAGTTATACCTCCGAGGGTAATTTGATCAGCACCATTAGATGATAAAGTACCTCCACCTGATTGCTGTTGATTACCATCAATAGCATATGACTTGTTGTTATTAGTGAAATCTTGCCTATATTGTCCTATAGCGGCATCACCTACCGAAAATGGAGCTGGAGCATTTTGACGCTGTGGAGGAGTGAAAGGACTACCATAGCTCCAATAGACATTCATTATCTCCCGAAAATGCCTGATTGACAATGATATTATCGGTAGTGCTATTATATCTTAATGTTATGGGATAGGCATCCTGACGAACTTCTTCCTCACCTACTACAAACATAGTCATATCACGTACATCTATAAGTGAGGATGGGATATAAGCCAAATTGTCATCTAAACCATCGAAGTCAACTACAGGATTAAAATTCATCAGTTCAGAAGCGCCTTTCCAAAGTGGTTGACTAACTGAATTACTTTGAGTTAAGTCAAAACTAGAACTCGATTGATCTTCCCAAGCTGAAACCGCTCCAGCTGTTTCTGAGATACCCGCATCGGCTTTGAGCCAGAGACTAAGCCCGGAGCTTACTCCGCCAGGGGTGATTTGCGCCTGCGCCACTTGGCCAAATAAGGCCAATACGGTCAACGAGATGAGTGGTAATACGCGCCGTAGCGCCCGTAATTGACTGAGTTTTTGCTTTATCGCACCATTTATCGTATTTATTGTCGTATTCACTGAAATTCCCTATTGTTTATTCGTGTTATTGTATTATTGTGAAGTCTCGCATTTGATTTGACTACGATTATCGACTTCATTTGTTTTATTTGTTTGTTACGACTAAAATCGCTAAGAAAAACGGCTAGACATTATACCCTAACCACTGACCAACTCCCCAATTATTACCAAATATTAATAATACTGATCCATAAACTGTAAGATTTCTTCGGGTTGTTTACAGTATTTTTTGAGAGAATACTGTAATGAACATGCACAAACGAATACGCTTAACACCGCTTGATCGCCAAGAGATTTGGCGTCTTTATCAAACCAGACAATGGCGAGTAAC
>NZ_WHNW01000009.1 GCF_009362845.1 Ostreibacterium oceani
TTGTGAAGTCGAGCAATCGACTGAGCTAAAATAATAAGGTTTAAACTGAAGAGTTTGATCCTGGCTCAGATTGAACGCTGGCGGCATGCTTAACACATGCAAGTCGAACGGTAACAGGAGAGAGCTTGCTCTCTTGCTGACGAGTGGCGGACGGGTGAGTAATGCATGGGAATCTGCCTATTAGTGGGGGATAACACGGGGAAACTCGTGCTAATACCGCATACGCTCTTTGGAGGAAAGCGGGGGATCTTCGGACCTCGTGCTAATAGATGAGCCCATGTCGGATTAGCTAGTTGGTGGGGTAAAGGCCTACCAAGGCGACGATCCGTAGCTGGTTTGAGAGGATGATCAGCCACATCGGGACTGAGACACGGCCCGAACTCCTACGGGAGGCAGCAGTGGGGAATATTGGACAATGGGGGCAACCCTGATCCAGCAATGCCGCGTGTGTGAAGAAGGCCTTCGGGTTGTAAAGCACTTTCAGTGATGAGGAAACGGTTATGGCTAATAACCATAGCAATTGACGTTAGTCACAGAAGAAGCACCGGCTAACTCCGTGCCAGCAGCCGCGGTAATACGGAGGGTGCAAGCGTTAATCGGAATTACTGGGCGTAAAGCGCGCGTAGGCGGTTTATTAAGTCAGATGTGAAAGCCCTGGGCTTAACCTAGGAACTGCATTTGAAACTGGTAGACTTGAGTATGGTAGAGAATGATGGAATTTCCAGTGTAGCAGTGAAATGCGTAGAGATTGGAAGGAATATCGATGGCGAAGGCAGTCATTTGGGCCAATACTGACGCTGAGGTGCGAAAGCGTGGGTAGCGAACGGGATTAGATACCCCGGTAGTCCACGCCGTAAACGATGTCAACTAGGTGTCGGGTCTTTTGGATTCGGTGCTGCAGCTAACGCATTAAGTTGACCGCCTGGGGAGTACGCACGCAAGTGTAAAACTCAAAGGAATTGACGGGGACCCGCACAAGCGGTGGAGCATGTGGTTTAATTCGATGCAACGCGAAGAACCTTACCTGGCCTTGACATGCAGAGAACTTTCCAGAGATGGATTGGTGCCTTCGGGAACTCTGACACAGGTGTTGCATGGCTGTCGTCAGCTCGTGTCGTGAGATGTTGGGTTAAGTCCCGCAACGAGCGCAACCCCTATCCTTAGTTGCCAGCACGTTATGGTGGGAACTCTAAGGAGACTGCCGGTGACAAACCGGAGGAAGGTGGGGATGACGTCAAGTCATCATGGCCCTTACGGCCAGGGCTACACACGTGCTACAATGGGCGGTACAGACGGTTGCCAAGTCGTGAGACGGAGCTAATCTGAAAAAGCCGTTCGTAGTCCGGATTGCAGTCTGCAACTCGACTGCATGAAGTCGGAATCGCTAGTAATCGCAGATCAGAATGCTGCGGTGAATACGTTCCCGGGTCTTGTACACACTGCCCGTCACACCATGGGAGTTGGTTGCAAAAGAAGTAGGTAGTCTAACCTTTGGAGGACGCTTACCACTTTGTGGTCAATGACTGGGGTGAAGTCGTAACAAGGTAACTGTAGGGGAACCTGCGGTTGGATCACCTCCTTTAAAGAAGATAAAGGATTGGCCGGTAAAATACTCGACACAAATTATTTTGTTTACATATCAGACGTTAGCCGGGGCTATAGCTCAGCTGGGAGAGCGCCTGCCTTGCACGCAGGAGGTCAGCAGTTCGATCCTGCTTAGCTCCACCATTTTAGGCCTGTAGCTCAGCTGGTTAGAGCGCACCCCTGATAAGGGTGAGGTCGGTGGTTCAAGTCCACTCAGGCCTACCATTTAGGTGAATTTAGGTGACGTTTGATACGATGTAGGTTTTGAGAAAGTAAATCAAGCGAATGGTTAATGATTTTTATCCGTTTTTTTTATTTTGCTTTTTCAAGGCAAAGCTCTTTAACAATTGGCAAGTCAAGTGGATCAGATAATTATCTCTCAAGAGTTATCTGATCAGTAAGGTCGTGATGCGTAAGTATTGCGAACATTACAACGTTACTTATGCAAGTAAGAAAATGATACAAGGTAAGTGTTAATCATTGGCTTTGGCGTTAGACGCTTTAAGGTTATATGGTTAAGTGAATAAGTGCATACGGTGGATGCCTTGGCGACAACAGGCGATGAAGGACGTGAAAATCTGCGAAAAGCCACGGGGAGCTGATAATAGGCATTATATCCGTGGATATCCGAATGGGGAAACCCACCGCTTCGGCGGTATCCCATGCTGAATACATAGGCATGTGGAGGCGAACCCGGGGAACTGAAACATCTAAGTACCCGGAGGAAAAGAAATCAACCGAGATTCTGTTAGTAGCGGCGAGCGAACGCGGAGTAGCCCTTAAGGTTGTATTAAGTTAGTGGAAGCTTCTGGGAAGTGGCGCGATACAGGGTGATAGCCCCGTACACGAAAACTTTTTACAGCTGAAATCGAGTAGGACGGGACACGTGAAATCCTGTTTGAATATGGGGGGACCATCCTCCAAGGCTAAATACTCGTTGTCGACCGATAGTGAACCAGTACCGTGAGGGAAAGGCGAAAAGAACCCCTGTGAGGGGAGTGAAATAGAACCTGAAACCGTATGCATACAAGCAGTGGGAGCATCCATGTGATGTGACTGCGTACCTTTTGTATAATGGGTCAGCGACTTAATTTCAGTAGCGAGCTTAACCGGATAGGGGAGGCGTAGCGAAAGCGAGTCTTAATAGGGCGTATAGTTGCTGGGATTAGACCCGAAACCGGGCGATCTAGCCATGGGCAGGTTGAAGGTTGAGTAACATCAACTGGAGGACCGAACCCACTAATGTTGAAAAATTAGGGGATGACCTGTGGCTTGGAGTGAAAGGCTAAACAAGCTCGGAGATAGCTGGTTCTCCTCGAAAGCTATTGAGGTAGCGCCTTGTGGTGACACTGTTGGGGGTAGAGCACTGTTATGGCTAGGGGGTCATACCGATTTACCAAACCATTGCAAACTCCGAATACCAACAAGTGATACACAGGAGACACACGGCGGGTGCTAACGTCCGTCGTGGAGAGGGAAACAACCCAGACCGTCAGCTAAGGTCCCAAAGTTTGTGTTAAGTGGGAAACGATGTGGGAAGGCATAGACAGCTAGGAGGTTGGCTTAGAAGCAGCCATCCTTTAAAGAAAGCGTAATAGCTCACTAGTCGAGTCGTCCTGCGCGGAAGATTTACCGGGGCTCAAACACAACACCGAAGCTACGGGATGTCATTAGACATCGGTAGAGGAGCGTTCTGTAGGCTGATGAAGGTGTCTCGTAAGGGATGCTGGAGGTATCAGAAGTGCGAATGCTGACATAAGTAACGATAAAGGGAGTGAAAAACTCCCTCGCCGAAAACCCAAGGTTTCCTACGCAACGTTAATCGGCGTAGGGTTAGTCGGCCCCTAAGGCGAGGCAGAAATGCGTAGTCGATGGGAATCAGGTTAATATTCCTGGACTTTTAATTACTGCGATGGGGGGACGGAGAAAGCTAAACCAGAACACTATCGGATGTGTATCTAAGCAGGTAGGCAGAATCTTTAGGCAAATCCGGAGATTTAATGCTGAGATGTGATGGCGACGATTATTGCAATCGGAGTGGTTGATGCTATGCTTCCAAGAAAAGCCTCTAAGCTTCAGGTAATTAAGAACCGTACCCCAAACCGACACAGGTGGGTGGGATGAGAATTCTAAGGCGCTTGAGAGAACTCGGGTGAAGGAACTCGGCAAAATGGTACCGTAACTTCGGGAGAAGGTACGCCCCTGATGGTGAATGAATACTCAGTAAGCTATTGGGGGCCGCAGAGACCAGGTGGCTGCGACTGTTTATCAAAAACACAGCACTCTGCAAACACGAAAGTGGACGTATAGGGTGTGACGCCTGCCCGGTGCCGGAAGGTTAATTGATGGGGTGCAAGCTCTTGATCGAAGCCCCGGTAAACGGCGGCCGTAACTATAACGGTCCTAAGGTAGCGAAATTCCTTGTCGGGTAAGTTCCGACCTGCACGAATGGCGTAACGATGGCCACACTGTCTCCACCCGAGACTCAGTGAAATTGAAATCGCGGTTAAGATGCCGTGTACCCGCACCAAGACGGAAAGACCCCGTGCACCTTTACTATAGCTTGGCACTGAACTTTGCACCTACATGTGTAGGATAGCTGGGAGGCTTTGAAGTGGGGACGCTAGTTCTCATGGAGCCGTCGTTGAAATACCAGCCTTGTATGTGTGGAGTTCTAACTTAGGTCCGTCATCCGGATCGAGGACAGTGTCTGGTGGGTAGTTTGACTGGGGCGGTCTCCTCCTAAAGCGTAACGGAGGAGCACGAAGGTAACCTAATCACGGTCGGAAATCGTGAGGTTTGTGCAAAGGCATAAGGTTGCTTGACTGCGAGACAGACAAGTCGAGCAGGTACGAAAGTAGGTCTTAGTGATCCGGTGGCTCTGTATGGAAGGGCCATCGCTCAACGGATAAAAGGTACGCCGGGGATAACAGGCTGATACTGCCCAAGAGTTCATATCGACGGCAGTGTTTGGCACCTCGATGTCGGCTCATCACATCCTGGGGCTGTAGCAGGTCCCAAGGGTATGGCTGTTCGCCATTTAAAGTGGTACGCGAGCTGGGTTCAGAACGTCGTGAGACAGTTCGGTCCCTATCTGGTGTGGGCGTTGGAGATTTGAGGGAAGCTGCTCTTAGTACGAGAGGACCGGAGTGGACGAACCACTGGTGTTCCAGTTGTATCGCCAGATGCATTGCTGGGTAGCTACGTTCGGACGGGATAACCGCTGAAAGCATCTAAGCGGGAAGCCCCTCCCAAGATAAGATCTCCCTAGACCCTTGAGGTCTCTAAAGATCCGTTGTAGACCACAACGTTGATAGGCTCCGTGTGGAAGTGCAGTAATGTATGCAGCTAAGGAGTACTAATTGATCGTGAGGCTTAACCATATAACGCTTAAATCGTTTATATCATGGATTACCGTATAATAACGTTGTAACCTTACAACACTTGACAGCCAATGTTAAATAGCACCAGTTTTGCTGGTATACATAGAGACGTGGAACCACCTGATCCCATCCCGAACTCAGAAGTGAAACGCGTCATCGCCGATGATAGTGTGGGGCCTCCCCATGTGAAAGTAGGTCAATGCCAGCGCTTAATAACAAGCCCCGTACAATGTGCGGGGCTTTTTTTATGCTAATATCTACGCCTTCTCTATTTGAAACAATGCTCTTAAATCTGGATTGATAGCGTAATCTTCTATTGTGTCTAATATATCCTGATATTCCTTATTAGGCAGTCTTTTCCTAAGGAAAAAAATCATATCGCTGATAAATGCTATTGCAATATTGATTAGATAACCATTTATATTCTGGATTGATTTGTCGTTAAAGCTGTCCCGATGCAAGATATTTATATTCCTGTAATCAATAGAGCCACGAACTCCAAAAGCACAATGTAAAAATCCTATGCCACCCTTATTGTTAAGTTTATCACCCCTGAAGTCCTGTGCTTCTTTGGGATTGTAATCACTCCATTTGAAATCCGTTTTTTTCTTTATTTCGTTTTCGTGTTTTTCTCGGTAGTACTTATGTTCACCATTCAATTTTGCAAAGCAAGCTGATTTAGCATCTGAGTAATTTCTAATAAGAGCATTATCATGCCCCCCAAGCTTAAATGAAGTTACGTTTTGTGAGTCAAATTCATTTTCCCTCGTGCTTTCTACTAGCGATGAGTACCTAAAGGAAAAAGGTTCTTGTATTAGTCCTTTTTTAGCAAATAATTCGTCAAACATTTTTGCTGTTTGAGTATGATTTTCTGAGGATGTTTTTCTTTCTTGAGCTGATATCATGGATTTAGCAGCGTGATAAATGCAATAATACCAAGAATTTACATTGGATAGCAGTATCGGGGTTGTTAGGCAGTTTGGGCTATCTTTTATAGCGGATAAATTGCTTAAGGACAATAGTATCTGTTCTGTTATTTCCTTTGTAATTTCATCAGTAAATTCTCCTTGCTCAACTTTCAGATTATTTCCATTATCTGCGCGATTGTTTACATCATCTACGATAAAATTTAGCGCTTCAAGCCATTTTATGATAGGTCTATGGCCTGCATATTGATTATATTTTAGTAACTTACTCATTGTTTATTGTTTATTGTTTGTTATCGTTAATCTAGTCCTTTTACGACGTTTTTAGGAGTGATGAAGCGTTTTTGAATTGCAAACAGTAATGCCCCTGTTGCAAGTCCTATTATATCGGAGACTATGCCGCCACTAATCATTGCAAGTGCAGCAAAAAATAAGACGATGCGCAGCACCGGTATCACTCGACCAAAGAACCAGCCTTGTATCGCCGAGGTTAACATGAAAATTCCAAGGGCGGCGCTGGAAAAAGCATGGAAATTTTCAACGCCACTGCCTTGCATTAACATGCCAGGGGTATAGAAAAACATAAACGGAATAACAAAAGCGGCTAAGCCGTATTTAAAGCTTTCCACGCTGGTTTTCATTGGGTCGGTTTGTGCAATTCCAGCCCCTGCATAGGCGGCTAAGGCAACCGGTGGCGTGATGGCAGACATTACGGCAAAGAAGAAAATGAAAAAATGTGCAGTTAATGGTTCAATGCCCATTTGTACTAAGCCTGGCGCAATCACACTTGCTGCTACGGCATAGGCGGCGGTTGTAGGCATGCCCATGCCAAGAATAATGGCCACTAGCATGGCAAAAAATAGTGCAATGAGTTGGCTATTGCCGGCTAAATTTAAAAGCATGGCTGAAAATCGGGTGCCGATACCTGTTAGTGCAATCACGCCGACAATGACTCCAGCCGCCGCACACACTGCCACCAATTGCAATGACATTTTTGCCGCAATTTCAAAGGCATATAAAATCATTTTTGTGGTCATTTTATGTGGAGTGAACCAGCTTACAACAGCAGCAGAAACCATGGCTAACGTACCTGCACGTATAACAGAATAGCCTAAAAAGAGTGCGATAATTAAAATGAAAATTGGTAAAAACAAAAAACATTGCCGCGCAAGCAGCGCAAATTTAGGTAAGTCGCTGCGTGGCAAACCTTGCATTCCCAATTTAAGCGCGGCTTTGTCTACCATAAAATAGATTGACAAAAAATAAAGTAGTGCAGGTATGATTGCGGCAAAGACAATATCGCGATAAGCCAGCCCCGTGATTTCTGCCATGATAAATGCACCTGCGCCCATAATCGGAGGCAGAATTTGTCCGCCCGATGATGCGGCCGCCTCTATAGCCGCAGAGGTTTGGGGTTTATAGCCAACCTTTTTCATGAGAGGAATGGTAAGTGAGCCGGTTGACACCACATTGCCAGCGGATGTGCCATTAATGGTGCCCATCAAGGCAGAGGAGAATACCGCGACTTTTGCTGGCCCACCGCGTGCACCTCCGGCAACTGCAAAGGCGAAATTAATGAAATATTCACCAACTTTGCTGGCTTGTAAAAAGGCGGCAAAGGTAATAAATAAAATGATATAGGTTGAGGAGATGGCAGTAGTTGGACCAAGCACGCCATTGTCCGTATATAAAAAGGTGAAAAAACGTGCCGCAGGATAGCCTTGATGTTGCAGTACGCCAGGCAGCCATGGGCCAATAAAACCATAGGCAATAAAAACACAGACGATGATTACTAATGCTAAACCCGCCAAGCGCCGTGTTAATTCGAGGATGAGAATAATACCAGCAATGGCGGCGTACATATCGTTGATATGTGGAAAGACTTGGGCGCGCATACGCAAAAATTCTGCATGACTAATAATGTACAGCCCCACTGATAAGGCAGCCAATGTCAATAAAATATCGGGTAAGCTAAATTTTTCACGTGCTTTGGCAGGCGTTAACCACGCACATATCACGGCAAGGGTTGTACCAATAAAAATAGGATAACCAAAGGTATATTGCATTTTGTCTTTGGGTGCGCCCATTGGGATTAAATTGTCACTGACCACAGCATAAATGATTTGTCCTAATGCAACGAAAATTGCCAAAGCCGCTGGGATGAGTATAAGCCATAGATAGGTGGGTATGGGAGCAAAAAACGTGTGGTCTTGATTAGGGTTTGCAGAGAGTATGAAATTACGCGCCGAATAAATCATATAGCCAAGCATTAAACCGCCTGTGACATGCACTAAGCGATAAACCCATGTTTCTAAAGGATAAAAGTTCATGACAGCAATGTGAAACACGGTATAGAGTATGCAGGCAAATGCAAGCACTGCCGCGATTTTGCCACTGAACACACGCTGATTGTTTAAGATGACCTCATTATCAACACCTTGTGCAATATTTTCTGAAGTGGCAATGGTATGTTCGTGCGAAGGTTGGTTTGTGCTTTGGTTCATTGCATTAATCCTGTATAAGACTCAATTTGAGTGTTTATGCTTGTGTCAACAGGTGTCCAGCATGAATTCAAATATTCAAATGACAGCTGGTCCGCTTGTTAATGTTAATGTAATTTTGTTATGTGAAAACAATGCATACTAAAGGCTATGATTTCACACTTACTCGTCACACTTTTTTTTGCATGGCGAGTAAGTGGTGCAAATTATCTTGTTAAGGATTCCTAAACGCCTTACTCTTGCAGATTCGCAGGAATCTCAATGCCAATTTCTGCGAAGTATTTTACTGCGCCTTTATGGTAGGGGAGGAAGCTGTTTTTATCCCAGTTTTCGGCTACGGTTTTAGCGGCAGCTGCGTGAATGCTTTTCATGCGATCATTGTTTTCCATAACCAATTTAGTGATTTCATAGGCAAGCGATTCAGGCATGTCTTTATGTGCAACGGCAAAATTCCACATGGCAACGGACTGTTGATCGTCGGGTTGCACGCTGTAAGTACCCCCTGGAATAGTGAAGGCCGCAACTTCCGGAAATTTTTCCAAAATAATAGCGTGTTCTTCATCAGTAAAGGCAAAAGTTTTAACGTCAGCTTCGGCTGATAATTGTGAGAAAGCGCCAATTGGAATACCTGCTGAGAAAGTGAAGGCATCAATTAAGCCATCTTTTAATTGGCCGGCGGCATCGGACGCGCCAGAATAGTTAATTTGTGCATTCACCCCTAAAGCTTCGAGGTAGCGTGGCCAATATATCGAACTGGTTCCCCCTTGCGGTCCAACGCTGATGCGTTTGCCTTCTAAATCTTTCATGGACTTGATGTCCGTTTTACTCATGGCAATGGCATGAAAAGGCGTTTCGTACATGGGGAATAAGGCGCGAACATTTTTGTGTTCCAAACCTGGCGCTAATTCACTTTTGCCACTCCAAGCCTCATACATTGGTCCCATAGTAACTAAGCCAATGGTTTGTTCGCCCATTTCGACTAACGTGGCATTTTGCTGTGGGCCGCCTGTGACTTCTCCGCTTGCGCTAATGCCAAATGATTCACCGAGAAATCCAGCCAATCCGTTGCCATAAACAAAATATACACCGCCTTGGCTGGCTGTGCCAATACTGATGCTTTTTGGCCAATCACTACGATCTTGCGCGACCGCAACGCTCATAGTAATCGCAGTCGTTGCGATAGACAGTAGTGTTTTTTTCATTATTTTTTTCATGATATTACCTGTTTTGTGGTTTGTTGTATTTTGGTTGTGCTACGGACAGTGTAATGAGTCGCACAACCGTGATTGATTACGGTACTGAGTATAGGAATTTTTTCGCGCGATGTCTATTTTTTTATAGCTTATATTGGTAAAACAGATAGCAGCAGGGCGGCCAACTAAGGCGGGCGGCTAATGACGTAGCTTAAGCAACACCAAACTCACTAAAAAAAAGAGTAAGATAGGCGAAATCGCACCTAAAATAACGGGTAGCCCTGTGAGTAAAACAATGTTGGCAATACTCGAATAAGCAATGAAGTAAGCCAGTCCCAACAAAATGCCAATAAATAGCTTTCGACCTTGACCACTATTGCGCTGAGAGCCAAAGACAAAGGGCAGTGCGAGTAAAAACATGACACCTGTGGTCAAGGGTATCAGTAACCGTTGCCAAAAAATTAATAAATAATTGGTTGGTTGGATAGCATTGGCTTTTTGATATTGAATATAACGTGATAAATCACGCAAAGAGAGTGCCTCAGGATCGGATAATAGCAAAGTGAGGATATCGTAATCGAGCCGATTTTGCCAATCATACGTTTCATGATGGGTGACGCGCATTGTATTATTGGCAAAGGTTTTTTCAGTGGTGTTAAAGAGTTGCCAGTTGCCAGGGTTAAAGCGGCCGCGCTCTGCGGCCAATACTTGATCAAATTGCATTGCCTCGTCAAACGTATAGATTTTGATGCCAACGAATTCCCCTTGGGCATTGACACCGTTTATCCGCAAAATGCTGCGATTATCTTGCGCCCACACGCGTTGATTAACCAGGCTGTTCGTGACTCTACCCAGCGCGTTGGCGCGAATATTTTCGACTTTGTCGTTTAGATAAACGCCCAAAAATTCGCTAATCAACAAAATTAACGCACCGAGAATAACTGCCAAACTAAACCCTAAGATGCCGATACGTAGGCGTGAAACGCCAGACGACTGCATGACAATTAACTCATTTGCGGCGGCCATTTTACCAAGACCAAGCAGTGCGCCAATTAATAAAGCAATCGGGAAAAACTCGATGAGCTTTAGCGGAATTAGCCCGAAAACGTATTGCATGAGGGTGACAAAATTATAGGTATTTTTGCCGAGGTTATCCGCTTCGCCAATTAAGGTCGCAAGCAAATCAATCATCAGTAGGGCTAACAAGACAACAAAAATTGAGCCGCAAACCGTGATGACGATATGTCGGTCAAGTCGTTTTTGCATGTTTTCCTCTGTTTTTTCGCAACGACTGCAGACTGGTTTTGAGGTTGTTTTGCGAATTCGCTAGTGTTAACCAAATGAATAAAATAAGCAGAAATAAAAGGTGGCTGGTGTGCATGCCAGGCAAGATGCTCAGTTTGCCATTTTCAACCAATGCTTGGAAAATATACTGCGAGTTTAAATAAATTGCATAAGTGAGAATGGCAATTACATATTTTCCGTAGCGATTCTCGCGCGGATTGACTTGAACTAACAGCGGCGCAAATAGTGCGAGTAAAAAAATCGAAAGCGCAGGAGAAAATCGGCGCTGTAATTCGAGCTGGTTGTCTATGTTTTTTTCACTCAGCAAGGTTTTGGTGGGGACGGCTTTGATGCGTTGGTTACGATTGATGTCGGTTACAGCGGGGAGCAGGGCAAGTAAGCGCTCAAATTGCATCAGCTGCGTGCCATCGCTATTTTCGGTAATTCTTGAGCCACTATCTAGCGCTAAAAATCGCTGAGTATCTTGGCTAAACTGTTGCCCGCTTGCCGCGACAGTGGCGGACTCGCCCTGTTCGTTGGCTTGCCAGACAAAAAATTGGGAAAACTGCTGTTCATCGACGTTGGCCACATAGATGGTCGTTTGATTGCCGATGGTGCGAAAATTACCAGGTTGTATCAGAGATAATTCGGATTCTTTTCTGGCTTTTTCACGCAGGTCGTAGCTTAGCTCTCGCGTTTTGGGTAGCAAATCCAACGTCAGGTAAAGTATAAGGAGTGCCAGCGGCGCCGCTACGCTAAAGATGGCCGTGTATGTCTGCAATTTTCCATAGCCCAGTGCTTTCATCGCAATGAGTTCGTTGTCGGTGGCAAGCTTTGACAGGCTGATGAGCACCGCAATAAAAAAGGCAAAAGGCGTGAGCAGTACGAATAAATTCACACTGTGTAGCGCCACCAATTTAAAGACAGCGGCACCGACAATTTTTCCACTGGCCGCCTCGCCAAGCAATTTGGCGAACTGAAAGCTGACCATAATCAGTATCAGTGCGGTAATGACCGCCAAAAAGACTTCCATCATTTCGGTGATAATATGTTTTTTTAGCCGATGCAAATAACCTCCTTGCTGACCTTGTGTAATAAATCCAGTAAACTCTATGTTAAAATTACCCTGATTGATAATGACAACGAGTGATTTGGTTGTTTACTGCGGGTGTTGTTTTGTTATCCAGAATGGCTGCTAAGTCTCGATGACAAATAACGACAGCGGGTATTATATTACGACCAATGCCATTAGGGGTATGAGTTTGTTAAGAACTTAAATAAAACTAATCATAACGAAACAAGGTGATTCATGCAAATCGAGCTAAAAAAGCAAGCAATAGTCTCTGCATCCAGCGATGTGTTGATTGTAGGTATTGAAGAAGACCAAGCGATTCAAGGCGCATTAAAAACATTGGATGAGGCGACCAAAGGCTATTTTGATCTAAAAAAAGCAGCAGGTGTCTGGCCAACAAAAGCAGGGCAAATTCGGACATTTTATGGCGTGACAGGTGTTGAAGCAGCGTCTGTTGCGGTTATTTGCTTTGAAGCCAGTCACAAAGGGCTTAAAAAGGCAAGCGAGACCATTATCGGTTATTTACGAGGGCATGCGATCAAAACAGCGGATATCGCGCTAGTTCAAGCGCCAATTGAAGGGCTATCCATGACGGCGAAAGCACAGCTAATGACGCAGTCGATGCTAGATGCGGATTACCAGTTTGATGCGTTTAAATCGCAGCCCGAGCCGCGAGAACCCATTGAAGTTAATTTACTTAGCGAGACAGAGACTACGGCAATCGCGACTGGCATCCAGACGGGGCACGCCATTGCCGCAGGGATGAAGGTCTGCAAAGACTTGGGTAACGCGCCAGGTAATGTGTGTACGCCAAAATATCTGGCCAAAGTCGCGGGTGATATTGCCAAAATGTTTGACTCGTTGACCGTGCATGTGCTCAAAGAGCGCGACATAAAAGAGTTAGGGATGAATGCCTTGCTATCCGTGTCCAAGGGGTCGGCGGAAAAGCCCCGTTTGATTACGCTCGCGCACCAAGGCGCAGATGCCAACGAGGCGCCGATTGTTTTAGTCGGGAAAGGCGTGACGTTTGACACGGGTGGGATTTCAATTAAGCCCAGCGCCAATATGGATGAAATGAAATACGACATGTGTGGTGCAGCCACGGTGATTGGTGTCATGAAAACGGTGGCGATGCTAAATTTACCGCTTAATTTGGTTGCCGTGGTGCCTGCGGTTGAAAATATGCCGTCTTCAAAGGCGAGTAAGCCAGGCGACATCGTCACCGCCATGTCAGGCAAAACGATTGAAATTTTAAACACAGATGCCGAGGGTCGGTTAATTTTGTGTGACGCCATGACTTACGCACAGCAGACGTTTAAGCCCAAAACGATGATTGATTTTGCGACGTTGACGGGGGCGATTATTGTCGCGTTAGGCCATGAAACAACGGGAATTATGGCGAATGATGACTCATTGGCACAATCACTGGTTGCCGCAGGTGATCGGGCGTTGGATCGTGCATGGCATTTGCCGTTAGGCGAGGAATACAGCGAAAAATTAAAAAGTCCGTTTGCTGATTTGCAAAATATTAGCGCGGGTCGCGGTGCAGGGAGTTTGACCGCAGGTGCATTTTTGCAGGCGTTTGTTGACGATGTGCCTTGGGCGCATTTGGATATTGCGGGTACGGCATGGCAGTCAGGCGCTAACAAAGGGGCGACAGGCCGCCCAGTGCCGCTGGTTGTTGAGTATCTGCTTTCACAAGTGTCTTGATGACAATCAATAGCCAGTCGCCTGATGCGCGACAATCTGATATATCGCTAACTGAGGCATCACTAACTAAGGCATCGCTAACTGATGCGCAATCTGCGGCGCGTTTGCAAGCCGCCGCCGACGAATTAGGGATTACGTTGTCAGGCCAGCAAATTGCTCAATTGCTGGACTATGCGCGGTTATTTATGCACTGGAACAAAGCATATAATCTATCCGCTGTACGGACCTTGCCGATGGTGGTTGATCGACACTTGATTGACTCGCTCTCAGTGGTGAGTCAGGTCGCCGCCTATTGCCCTAAATGTATTGCTGATATTGGGACGGGAGGGGGTTTGCCTGGCGTAGTGTTGGCTATTTTGTTTGCAGATACGCCCGTTTATTTGGTGGAAAGCATTGGTAAGAAGTGCCGTTTTTTAAGCCATGTCCGTGCCACTTTGCCGCTTAATAATGTTGAGGTTATACAGCAACGGGTTGAGGCTTGGCAGCCTGAGTTTGCTTGTTCGGTTGTTGTTAGTCGCGCGTTTGCGTCGCTAAAGCAGTTTACCCAGCTGACACGGCATTTGGGCGATGAATCTAGCGTTTGGTTGGCGATGAAATCAGCAGATATTGCCGATGAACTAAACGCGCTACAAGACAGTGAATTTGTGATTGCGTCGGATAAGCCAATAACCGTGCCATTTGAGCCAGCAAAACGGCGATTAATTAGTTTAACTTTACGGAAAACGCCTTGAAAATTATTGCGATTTGTAACCAAAAAGGCGGTGTTGCCAAAACGACAACCGCGGTTAATTTGGCTGCCTCTTTAGGCATCTTAGGTCAACGGGTGCTGTTGGTGGACTTAGATCCGCAAGGAAATGCATCAATTGCGTGTGGTATTGACAAAAAGACGCTATCTTCAACGTTGCTAGAGGTCCTCACGGGCGAGCAACCGTTAGCGGAAATTATTTTGCCAACTCGGTTTGAATCGCTTGCGCTGGCGCCGAGCAATCAGGATTTAACCGCGGCTGAAGTGAGTCTGGCGAAACAGGCCAACGGCGCGTTTCAGTTGCGTCGCTGTATCGAAGCATTAACCGAAGCGCGGACTGAAGTGTTAACCGAAGCGCGGGCCGATGACACAAGCCATCAATCCAGTTATGATACGGTGGTTATTGATTGCCCGCCTGCGTTAAATATCTTGACGGTTAACGCTTTGTCTGCAGCGGATTACTTAATTGTACCGATTCAGTGTGAATACTACGCGTTAGAGGGGTTGACAGCGCTGCTGGATAATGTCGCCGACATTCGTGCCAGCGTTAATTCGACGCTCAACGTGCTTGGTTTTTTGCGTACCATGTTTGATAAACGGGCGCGCTTGGGCACAGAAGTATCCGCGCAGCTAGAGGGCTACTTAGGCGACAAGGTATTTGATACCATTATTCCGAGAAATGTGCGCTTAGCAGAAGCGCCAAGCCACGGAATGCCCGTGTATTATTACGAACGTTCATCCAAGGGCGCCAAGGCTTATTTGGCATTTGCGAAAGAAGTGATAAAGCGGCTAAAATAATGCCCAAACGAACCGCTAATGGTACCTCCACAAAGAAATAATAGCGTAGAGAAAGCAATGACAAAAAAAAGAGGATTAGGGAAAGGGCTTGCCGCACTACTCGGCGAGGAAGCAAGCGGCGCGCTATTGGCGCGTCAAGAAAACGCCAACGGCGTTGCAGAAAATGATTGGTCCAACGGTGGTGCTATTTTGCAATTGGCGATTACGCGATTGGTGCCGAATCCGTATCAACCACGCAAAGCGTTTGACGAACAGGCGCTTGCGGCGCTTGCGGATTCCATTGCGGCGCACGGTATTATTCAACCTATTGCCGTCAGAGCCGTAGGCGATTATTACGAAATTATCGCAGGTGAACGGCGTTTTCGTGCCGCTAAGCGAGCGGGTCTCGAGGTAGTGCCAGTGGTTATTCATGAGGTAGACGATGCAGACAGTGCCGCATTTGCCTTGATTGAAAACATCCAGCGTGAAGATTTAAACGCCATTGAAAAAGCCAAAGGAATTAGCCAGCTAGTTGATAAATTTTCATTAACGCATGCCGAGTGCGCCAAGCTATTGGGGCAGTCGCGTGCGAGTATCAGTAATACGTTGCGATTACTGACGTTAAGTGAGGTGGTGCAGCAAGCCATCGTTGACCACCAGATAGAAATGGGGCACGCACGCGCCTTAATTTCTGTCGATAATGCGACACAGCAACAACTGCTTAAGCAAATCACTTTAAATGGGTTGTCCGTCCGAGAGACGGAGGGTTTAGTTAAGCAATATCAGTCGGTTGATGATAAAAAGCCGAGAGCCCAAAAGCCAGATGAAGTAAAATACTTAGAAACTGAGCTAAGTAAACAGCTAGATTGCCGTGTCAGTATACGAAAGCACCAAACGGCAGGTGGCAAAGTGACATTAAATTGCAGTGACGAAGAAAGCTTTAACCGACTAATTAAAAAGATAAAAAGCGCAAAAAAATAATGAACTCCGTGTAATATTTTTTTTCTGCAAAAATAAATGCCTGAATAGGTTGACCGATAGCGGATAAGGCTCTATAATTTTGTCCATTATACGACATGCAGGCATAAACTCATCAATGACCAATAAAAGCGTTTTACTTGTTGCGACTTTATTAATTGGGGTGGGTTTTTTTTTGCCAGACTGGCATAGTCAATTCAGCTATTATGCAGGTCTATCAGTTAGTGGGATGAATGCGGGGTTGTTTTTTTTGTTTTATTTTAGGGTAAAGCAGAAAATATCAACCTACCCTTCGCAAGCGGTGGTTAAGGTGTTTAGCTCGACAATCACACGGTTTGCGGCAGTGGTGGCATTGCTTGCGCTGATATTTCAGCTAGAGAATGTTGTTGCAGCATGGCTAATGGTCGGGTTTATGCTCGGGCAATGTTGCTTTTTATTGAATCAATTAAATTTATTATCGGTAAAACATGGCGAAAAATAGCGGCGAACAAACAGCAACAGAGTATATCCAGCATCACTTGCAAAACTTGACCTTTGGTCGTCACCCTGATGGCAGTTGGGGGATGGCTAAATCGTCTGAAGAGGCGCAGCAAATGGGTTTTTGGGCGATTCATGTCGATACCATGTTTTTTTCTATTCTCCTTGGTGTGTTGTTTCTGTGGTTATTTAATCGGGCAGCTAAAAAAGCCTCGGCCGATCAGCCGACTGGTTTTCAGAATTTTATCGAGTGGGTGATTGAATGGATTGATGAAAATGTCAGGAATGGATTTACTGGCAAGAGTACCATGATAGCCCCGTTAGCGCTGACCATTTTTATGTGGATTGCGCTGATGAATAGTTTAAAGCTAATGCCATTAGATTTGATGCCAATGATTGCCAGTCTGTTTGGTATTAACTACCTCAAAATAGCGGCGACTACGGATATTAACACAACCTTAGGGGTTGCGACAGGTGTGTTCTTGTTGATTCTATTCTTTAGTGTTAAGGTAAAAGGTGCGGGCGGTTTTGCCAAAGAGCTCTCTAGTCACCCTTTCCCATGGAAGGCACTAATTCCATTTAACTTTACGTTAGAGCTGGTGACGTTGATATCTAAGCCTGTGTCACTTGCTTTGCGTTTGTTTGGTAACATGTTTGCAGGTGAAATGGTCTTTATTTTGATATCATTAATGTTTAGCGGTGGTTTGTTCTTTGCCTTGTTTGGTGGCGGATTGCATTTGATTTGGGCGATTTTCCATATTCTTGTGGTGTTGTTGCAGGCTTACATCTTTATGGCGTTGACGATTGTCTATTTGGACGGTGCTTGTGACGAGCATATTGAGCATGACCATGCGCCTTAGTGATGGGTGTGCTTGCGATGTTTTTACGTATCTTTTTAAAATGAAATTTAAATCTGGAGGAGTGAAATGGGTGAATTAATGTTAGGTTTGGGTCTTATGACTGGTTTTTCGGCGATTGGTGCGGCGATTGGCGTTAGTATTCTCGGGGCAAAATTCTTAGAGAGTGTGGCGCGTCAGCCTGAAATGGAAAATCGATTGAAAGGCAGCTTGTTCTTGTTGGCAGGTTTGATTGACGCGGTACCAATGATTGTCGTTGGTTTGTCAATGTATGTTATGTTTGTGGTCGCTTAGTTCCTTGGCGTTAGTTTTGTTGTTCATATATCGCTAAAATTTAACTACCGGAGACAGGCATGAATATTAACTTGACCTTGTTTGGTCAACTGCTTTCCTTTGGGGTGTTCGTTTGGTTTTGTGTTAAGTACGTTTGGCCGCCGCTCATCAAAGCATTAGAAGAGCGAAAGGCTAAGATTGCACAAGGGTTGACCGCCGCAGAAGAAGCAAAGCGCCAATTAAGCGAAGCAGAGTCCCAGTCAGATGAGTTGGCGCAAGAAGCCCGTAAAAAAGCGATGGATATTGTCGCTGAGGCAGAGTCACGCGCCAAAGCAATGGTTGAGGCGGCTAAGCTCGATGCGCAGCAAGCCGGCGCGAAACAGTTGGCAGCGGCACAAGCGGAAATCTCACAACAGTTTGAGCAATCCAAACAGGCGCTACGCGGTCAGTTGAGTGAGTTGGTGGTTTCGGGTGTGTCGCAGGTTATCGATAAAGAAATCGATGATAAGCAGCATTCTGATTTGATCCGCAAACTCGCTGAGCAGTTGTAGGTGCGTTATGGCTGAATCAATCACCATCGCAAGGCCCTACGCCAAAGCGCTTTACGAAGTCGCAACAGCGCAAGGTAGCGCGGCAGCTGAATCATGGCTGCCTGCCATGCAAGTTTGTCAAGACTTAGGCGCTTGCAAAGCGGCAGTGAAGCTGATAAATAGCCGAGGCTTTGACTATGATGCGTTTAAACCGCTGATTTCTGCGTTATTTGAGCAGGCAAAAATCAACAAATACCCCGAGCAGCTTGATGATTTTTTTGCTGTGTTGGCGAATAACCAGCGTTTGGGCGTGTTGCCCGAGGTGGCGAGTCAATTTATCGCTGAAGCAAATCGCGCCAATAATAAGGTGTTTGCTGAAATCATCACGGCGAAACCATTGTCAGACGAAGACAGTCAGCTATTACGAGAGCGCCTACAAGCTAAGTACCAGCAGCAGGTAGAGGTTAGCGTTGTCATTGATGAGTCTCTCATTGCGGGGGCAATGATTCGCGTTGGTGACACAGTGATTGATGGATCGGTTAAAGGTCGATTATCCAAGTTAAGCAAAGCCATCACCAAAACCTAATGAGCACTGAATTACTATTTACAGAGGACGCAGTATTATGCAATTAAATCCATCCGAAATTTCAGACATCATCAAATCTCAGATAGCGTCGGCTGACCTGAGTGCAGAAGCACAAACAGAGGGTAAAATAATCGGTCTATCTGACGGAATTGCCCGTGTTCATGGCTTAGAACAAGCCATGCAAGGGGAAATGTTAGAGTTTCCTCACGATATTTATGGGCTTGCGCTTAACCTTGAGCAAGACTCAGTCGGTGCGGTTATCTTAGGTGATTACGAAGCCTTGTCTGAGGGCGATACCGTCAAATGTACGGGTAAAATTTTAGAAGTGCCAACGGGCGAAGCATTACTTGGTCGTGTCGTAAATGCATTAGGGCAGCCTATTGATGGCAAAGGACCCGTGCAGACGACAACAACGTCACCCATCGAGAAAATCGCACCAGGTGTTATCGAGCGACAATCGGTTGATCAGCCAGTACAGACTGGATTGAAATCAATCGACGCGATGGTGCCGATTGGTCGCGGCCAGCGAGAATTAATCATCGGCGACCGTCAAACAGGGAAAACGGCGATTGCGGTTGATGCGATTATTAACCAAAAAAAATCAGGCATCAAATGTGTTTATGTTGCCATCGGTCAGAAAGCCTCTTCGGTGGCGGCCGTTGTGCGTAAGCTAGAAGAAGAAGGCGCAATGGCGCATACCATCGTTGTGGTTGCATCCGCGTCTGAATCGGCTGCCATGCAGTATATTGCCCCTTACACAGGGTGTACGATGGGTGAGTATTTCCGTGACCGTGGAGAAGACGCGCTAATTGTTTATGATGATTTAACTAAGCAAGCGTGGGCTTATCGTCAAGTATCATTGTTGCTTAGACGGCCGCCAGGGCGAGAAGCCTATCCTGGTGATGTTTTTTACTTGCACTCACGTTTGCTTGAGCGTGCCTCGCGAATCAACGCAGACGAGGTAGAACGGCTAACCAATGGCGAGGTCAAAGGCAAAACGGGTTCACTAACTGCGCTACCGATTATCGAGACACAGGCGGGAGATGTCTCGGCATTCGTTCCGACTAACGTGATTTCAATTACCGATGGTCAGATATTTTTAGAAACCGATTTGTTTAACTCAGGCATACGTCCAGCGATTAACGCAGGTCTTTCTGTTTCACGGGTTGGTGGTGCTGCCCAAACCAAAATCATCAAAAAACTCGGTGGTGGTGTCCGGCTTGCCTTGGCGCAATACCGTGAACTCGCCGCGTTTGCACAGTTTGCTTCTGACTTGGATGAAGCGACGCGCAAGCAGCTCGAAAGAGGGCAACGAGTAACAGAATTGATGAAACAAACTCAGTATCAACCGCTTAGTACAGGTGATATGGCCATTTCGTTGTTCGCGGCGGATCGTGGCTATTTAGATGATATCGAATTAGACAAAGTATTGGACTTTGAAAAGGCAGCGATTGATTATTTCCGACAGCATCACGCAGGACTGGTTGATGAAATTGATGCCAGCGGTGACTTTAATGATGCCATTGAGCAGACATTTGTCAGTGCCTTTGATGCGTTTAAAGCAAATGGCGTTTGGTAAGCAGAGGCTGTCATGTCGAATGCAAAAGAGATAAGAACCCAAATCAGCAGTATCCAAAATACGAAAAAAATCACCAAAGCCATGGAAATGGTGGCGGCATCCAAAATGCGCAAAGCGCAAATGTATATGGAGCAAAGCCGCCCTTATGCCGATAAGATTCGTAGTGTTGCAGCTGGATTGGCGAACGCGAATACCGAAATCGAACACCCATTTTTAATTAAAAATGAGAAAAAGAAAGTCGGTTATATCGTGGTTACCACTGATCGGGGGCTTTGCGGTGGTCTCAATATTAATTTATTTAAAAAATTAATCGCGAGCGCAAAAGCGCACCACGAAGAAGGCTGCGAAGTTTCGCTGGCGGTTTATGGGACAAAAGGATATAAATTTTTGTCTTATATGGGGTTTAATATTATCGCTAATAAAGAAAAAATCAGCGATCAGCCAAGCCTCAATGAATTATTAGGGCCTGTGACGGTGATGATTGATTTGTATCGCGCAGGGGAGCTGGATCGGCTTTACATGGTGTCTAATAAATTCGTCAACACGATGACGCAAGCGCCTGAAATATCTCAGTTATTACCAGTGCCTGCTTTTGAGGCTGATGCGTTGCCCGAGCACGCGTGGGATTACATTTATGAGCCGTCGGCAGAGGCGTTGTTAGAAAAAGTATTGGTACGTTATGTTGAGGCGTTACTAAAATGCGCCGTCTCTGAGAATGCCGCATGCGAGATGGCGGCACGTATGATTGCGATGAAAAATGCAACCGATAACGCGGGTTCGTTGATCAAAGAAAAGCAGTTACAGTATAACAAGGCGAGACAGGCAGCGATCACACAAGAATTATCAGAAATTGTCGCGGGCGCAGCAGCGGTTTAATATTATTAAGGGGTATAACTAATGAGTATGGGTAAAATTGTTCAGATTATAGGGGCCGTTATTGACGTACAGTTCACCGTTGAGCATGTTCCAAATATTTATGATGCATTGGAATTAGCCGACGGCGGATTGACACTGGAAGTTCAGCAGCAGCTAGGTGATGGCATTGTCAGAACAATTGCTATGGGCGCCAGCGAAGGCCTGAAACGTGGCATGGCGGTTAAAAACACCAATGCCCCAATTTCTGTGCCAGTCGGTAAAGCCACACTGGGTCGCATTATGAATGTCTTAGGCGAGCCAGTCGACCATTGTGGTGATGTGGCGTCTGAAACGACTTGGCCCATCCACCGCAAAGCACCTGCATACGACGAATTATCTAGCTCAACGGAGTTACTAGAGACAGGTATTAAAGTTATTGACTTGCTTTGTCCCTTTGCAAAGGGTGGTAAAGTCGGCTTGTTTGGTGGTGCAGGTGTCGGTAAAACGGTGAATATGATGGAGTTAATCAACAACATTGCAACCGCCCACTCAGGATTGTCTGTGTTTGCTGGCGTCGGTGAGCGAACCCGTGAAGGGAATGATTTTTACCATGAAATGCAAGAGGCGGGGGTTGTCAATGTTGAAAAACATGATGAATCCAAAGTGGCGATGGTTTACGGACAAATGAACGAGCCACCTGGTAACCGATTGCGCGTTGCCTTGACAGGACTGACCATGGCGGAATATTTCCGCGACGAAGGTCGTGATGTACTACTATTTATTGATAACATTTATCGTTATACCCTAGCAGGTACTGAGGTATCGGCATTATTAGGTCGTATGCCGTCGGCGGTGGGCTATCAGCCAACCTTGGCTGAAGAAATGGGCCGCTTGCAAGAGCGTATTACTTCGACGAAAAAAGGGTCGATTACATCAATTCAGGCGGTTTATGTTCCTGCGGATGACTTAACAGACCCTTCGCCTGCCACGACATTTGCGCACTTGGATGCAACCGTTGTTTTGTCGCGTCAAATAGCTGAGCTAGGTATTTACCCTGCCGTTGATCCGTTGGATTCGACTTCGCGTCAGCTTGATCCACAAATTATCGGCGAAGAACACTACGAAGTTGCCCGTAGCGTCCAGACCGTATTGCAGCGTTACCGCGAGTTACGCGATATTATCGCCATTCTAGGGATGGATGAGTTATCAGAAGAAGACAAGCAAATTGTTACGCGTGCACGTAAAATACAACGGTTTTTATCACAGCCATTCACCGTTGCTGAAGTCTTTACTGGCGCACCAGGTAAATACGTCTCATTAAAAGAAACCATTGCTGGCTTTAAAGCTATCGTTAACGGTGACTATGATCACCTGCCTGAGCAAGCTTTCTATATGGTCGGCGGTATCGAAGAAGCTGTCGCCAAAGCAGATAAATTGTAGGAGGTCGGCCAATGGCCAACAAAATAGCGGTTGAACTAGTCAATGTCGATAATTCTGTTTTACTAAGTACAGAGGCTGATTTGTTGATTGCCACAGCAACAACAGGTGAGGTCGGCATTATGCATGGGCATATTCCGTTTTTTGCCTCACTAAAGCCTGGGCATGTGATTATAAAAAACGAGGGCAAAGCTGACGAAGCGGTCTTTATTTCGGGTGGGTTTATTGAAGTTCAACCCCAAAAAGTCACGGTATTAGCGGACACGGCAGAACGTTTTGAGGCGTTAGATGAAATGATGGCTGAGCAAGCAAAACGAGAAGCCGAAAGCGAATTACGTTCAGCAACAGGCCCTGACTTTGAAAGGGCGCAAATGGCTTTGGCCGAGGCGTCTGCTCGCCTGTCGCTAATCAAGCGCTTGCACAAGTAATCGGCTAAAAGCAACACGCTACCACCGCTAAAACGTTAAGCAAAATCAGCAGTAAGTAAAATTAGAGGTAAGTAAAATCGCGGGGGTCTGCAAAGGATTGCACGGGTGGCGCCATCTAGTGGCAAGCGCCTATTCGCCGGCTGAATCAGTCGTGTGCTTATCTACAGCATTAGCTGTTTCGGGCATCTTTTGATTGGTATGATTGGTGCCGAGCTGTGTTTCAATCTGTGTTTCAAGGCGATCCAATTTCTGGTGTAGCGTAATGACCATCGCCTTGAGCGTTTCAAATTCTTCTCGTGTAACAATGTCCATTTTCTTGAGCTGGCTGTCTAAAATGACACGTCCGACACCGTCGACTTCTTGTTTGATTTGTTTTGCATTTTCTGCAAAACTTTGTAATAAGTCATCTAATTTTTTATTTTGTTGCTGGCTCATGGTGTTCCCCAATTAATTCAAATAACTTGGCAGTGCTGAGCTTGCCAAACTATGCTACACTGACCTATGCTACACCAAATTAAGCAACTTATCAAAACAAACAGGCCGTGTGGCGATTAACAAAACCACTGAGAAACGACCCAAAAAACACGAGTCAAATGAATATACCTGCTATCCAGTCAATGCACGATGGAAACTAATTGGATAACCTACTTTAGTGCGCATACTGAAATTCTATTAGAGAAGTTTGCACAGGACTTGTCGGATGATTTATTCGGCGATGACGGCGGATTGATAGATCCTTTCGCCAAAACTGTTTTATTAGTGCCAAATTCAGGTATGCAACGATATTTAGAATTAGCGATTGCTGAGCGGTTTGGCATTTGTGCACAGATTGATATTACTTACCCCGGTCAGTTTTTATGGCAATTTTACCGCGAACTTTCGTGTGAGCTGTCGTGTGAGCTTTCGTATGAACTTTCGCAAGCACCCCCAACCGATGCCCAGCAGGCACTAATGCCCCGCTATGCCAATCCAGATAAGCGCACGATTATATTTGAGCTACTGAGCAAATGGCAGACGCAACCGAGCACCAATGACAAAACTAATACCGCGTATGATCAATTATTAAATGCGCATCCACACCCGATGCAACGTTATTTTTTGGCCGATCAGATTGCCACGCGATTGATACAGTATCTTAACGATCGCCCAGAAATAATCAACGCATGGCAACAATGGCTGCCGTCTGAACAATGGCAGCCGTCTGAAGCTTCAGCCACAGGGGCGTCAGATGAGACAGAAGCGTGGCAACGAGATTTGTTTAATCAGCTGGATTTATCGCAATACAATAAAGCCGAGTGGCAGACCCATTTACGGCATTACTTGGCATTGGAAACAACGCAACAGCTGCTACCCAATCGCTTGTATTTATTTGGCTTTCATGCGCTACCTGCGTCTCAATGGCAAGATATTAGGCTGTTGGCGGCGCATTTGTCTGTTCACGCGTATGTGTTTAATCCCAGTTTGAGCTACTGGGAAGACCTAGTGAGCGAGACAATCAAAGACAAAGTCATGCTAAATGACCCAGATAAAGCCCAGCTTTTTGAGGTGGGTAACCCACTGCTAGCGAATTGGGGCAAAGGTGGTAAACCGTTACTCATGCAATTGCAGGAGCTAGAGTCAACGCAGCTCGATGGATTTAGTGCGACGACAATAAACCTTGATGCGTACTTGTTGAATTTGGACGATTCAACGGCATGGCGTGAAGCGCCTAGTAGCTTATTGTCGGCAATCCAACAAGGCATTCATCTGAATCAATCAGTGGTACGGCTGAATGCAGATGAGCTCGCTCGCATTCACTGCAATGAACAAGCTGGGTTAGCACAACAAAGCATTATGCTAACTAATGCCAGTAGTCACCGCCGTGAAGTTGAGTTATTACAAGACTATTTATACCATCTATTTGAGCAGACTGACATAACACCTAACGAGGTGCTTGTCATGATGCCAGACGTTAGGGATTATGCGGATTATATTGGTGCAATTTTTGGCACACAGCATCAGTCAGTCATGGGCAAAGACTTGTCAATACCTTATACCATTGCCAATCAATCCGCTGCTACGACTAACGACGATGTCAAAGCGTTTTTGGCGGTGTTGGCGCTGATTGAGGCCGACTTTGATAGTGCGACGCTACTGCGTTGTTTATCAGAGAATAGCTTGGTTAGCCAGTACGGATTAGAGCTCAGAATGTTGAAATCGATTCGACGCTGGCTAGAGGGGCACCACGTGACCAATGGTTTTTTTGACGACAGTGATGGTTACTACAGTAGTCTAGAAAAACTCCTCGATCGATTGTTGCTAGCTGCTGTCGGTGGGGTAGAAGCACAGGTTGGGCAGCGCTTGGCCTCTGACCAGTATTATGAAGACCAAAATGAGGCATTAAAAATACTCTGCCAGCTATTCGAGGATATTAAGCCCTTTGCGCGGCTTAAACAGCGATCGCTGGGCTTGACAGCGTGGTATAGACAGCTGACACAACTCAGCCACGTATTGCTACCAACACAAGGTGGCAAGAATGGGGTGAGTGAGTTGTTGCGTGAGTGGCATCAATCGATTGCTAAAACAGCAGAAACGCAAGCGCGATTTGACTTTGCGATTATCTACCAAGATATGCTGGCGTTATTTGGGCGTGAGGCGCTGCACGGGCCGTTTTTATCAGGTGGTATTTCTTTTTGCACCATGATGCCGATGCGCGCAATCCCTGCCAAAGTGATTTGTGTGCTAGGTCTGCACCATGATTTTCCCAAGCCTTTGCTCAGAGATGCGCTGGATTTGCGGCAAAAATCCCCCAAGCCCACGGATAAAAATAGTTACCTAGAAGCCAAATATTGCTTTTTAGAAACTCTAATGTCAGTGCGCGAGCGACTATACTTGAGCTATATCGGCACCGATGATCGAACCGAAGAAACCATTTTGCCATCGACGTTAGTAACGGACTTAATTCAACAGATTAAGACGTACGGTGGGGAGGAAATGGTCAATGCCGTGATTAAAAAGCAACGACTGCATGGGTTTATGGATGCGGATAATCGTTCGTTTCAGACTTTGTATGAGGCGGCGCCAACTAATGCACCAACTAATGCACCAACTAATGCACCAACTAATGTTTTAACCAATACGGCTATGCCGATGCGTTGGCAGACATCTGGATTGGAATTGGCGCTTACTCGCCCGTTGAGCTTTTATATCAAATATCGCATACGTGCCACCCAAATTCATGATAAATACCCAGAAACACCCTTGGTCGAACATGATGCGATTCTGCCACTGAAGGGGCTAGGTCAGTGGCGGCTAAAAAATGCCTTGATGGATGAAGTTTGTTTTGCAAAGGATTACAAGACCCACCTGGCAAATGATAATCTATTGCCACCACCGCTGGTTGCCAATCATCTGATGGCTAATTATGGGCAAGCAGGGGCGTTGATGAGCCAAGCGATGCGACCAATCACGCAGGCACCCGTTGTGGCGGTTAGCGAGATTGTCTACCTGTCATCGGCAATGCCATCACTGTCGTCATCACTGCCCACATCATCGCCACCAAATGCACTGCCAGAGACACCGCCAATGTCACGACCAATAACGCCATCAATCACGCCACCAATCACGTCACCAATCACGTCACCAATCACGTTGGATGTTTATTACCACGCGACCCAATTAACCACCGCAGGTCAGTGGCGCTGTGTTTTATCTAGTAACGCTAGCACTGTTGCCAGAGGCGTGCTTAACGCATGGCTGCACCATGTGCTGCTTAATTTATGCGATGCGCCGTCAGCGGTCAAAGCAACCCATTTTTTTGCACTATCTGCTGATAAATCGTCTGTTATTAATCTACAATTTCCTGTGTTGACGGGTACTGCATTAAATGCCAGTTGTGAAGCGATAACTGCATGGTTAGCGCAGGCGTGGAGCCAACCGCTGCCAATTAGCGTCCACTGGAGTGCGAGCAATAAAATAAGTGGCAAGTTAGATAGCGAACTAAGTAAACAAGCAAGCCTGTATCAAGCATTAGCCCCACTGCCCAGCACCTTGCCGCCAGCCACTCAACAGGCATTGGCGCAATTGCTTGCCCTAGTGAATGAGCAAGTCATTAACGTACAGGTGATGAATGAATAAAACCCCAAACACAAGCATCGCGTTTGATCCATTCGATTGTCCGTTGACGGGCAGCCATTTGCTCGAGGCGAGTGCAGGCACGGGAAAGACCTATAGTTTGTCGTTTTTATACCTTAGGCTACTTGTTGAGGCGGAGCTTACGGTCGCAGAAATCCTAGTTACCACCTTTACCAAAGCCGCAACAGCCGAGCTGGGGCAGCGTATTTATCGTGAAATTGATAAACTGCAACAGGTGCTTAACCAACAACTACAACAGGTTGCATCAGGGACCGTGCTGGGTTTTGGTGATTTATTATCAGCATTGTCCGCGTCAGATAATACGGCGTTAACGGTTTGGCTAGATGGGTTTTTTGCTGTGAATACAGCGGATAACACGGTTGATGCCGACAAATTAAAACGCGCTAATCTACAGCTGCGTATTGCAATGGCGCAATTTGACCATGCGCAAATCTATACAATCGACGCGTTTGTGGCAAAAATATTCAATGAAAATAGTAACGTCATTAACCATTATTTGCCGCAGACGGTCAGTGATAATGACGAGACACTGATTAGCCTTTGCTTTACAGCGTTGGCCAAAGCAAACTTTGCTGCACTAGGTGCTGATGCAAAATCGTTAGTACAGGCAATTAGCGATAAGTCATATGATGAGTTGGTAAAGGATTTATGCCAAACAGTTTGGCACTATAACGCGTTGGATTGGGCGTGTTATACGCAGGCTAAGACAGCATACGCCCGCTATGAGCAACTAATCGCACAATTGATTGCAACCGACCATACAGCAATGGTAGCGGCGGTTAACGCCGCGATGGCAAAAGACTGGCTTAACAAAAACAGCTATAAGCCAGCCAGTTTTACAAAATACAGCGCGCTGTTAACCAATAAGCAGGCGTATGATGAAAAAGGAAAAGCTGACGTCGCACCGCTAGTTAATTTTTTTAGTCCAAATAATGTTATTAATAAAATTAATAAAAAAAGCGGCGCCAGTGAGACGGAAAAAAACACGCTACAGGCTACACTAAATAACGACTTTGATGAATTGGCAGGTTTGCAACAATCGCTGCCTGCAAGTCTGACAGATTTTCGCTATTCATCAGCGCTGGTGGCGATTGCGACAGCGATTAAGCCGTTATTGGCTGAAAAAAAAGCGCAAATTATGCAACTAACGCATAGCGATATTACCGAGAGTGTGGCAAAGCATATCAACGAATTATCGATCCAACATCGGGCGGCGTTGGTTGATGAGGCGCAAGATACCAGTCAAGATCAATTGGCGATTTTCCAGCGTGCATTTGTTGAAACGGGAAAAACCTGTTTCTTTGTTGGCGATCCAAAGCAAGCAATTTATGGTTTTCGTGGCGGTGATATCTATGCGTTTTTGCAGATTAAAAAAAATGTCCAACACTATTGGCGGCTAGACACCAATTATCGCTCAACGCTGGCACTAAACACCAGTGTTAATTACCTGTTTTCAGGTAAAAATCCGTTTATTGAAGCAGACATCCAGTATCAGCCAATCAACACTCAGCCCACCCAAGCTCAGTCCACATCAGCTCAGTCCACATCAGCTCAGTCCACATCAGCTCAGCCGCCCAATACAAGCCCAGCTCCAATTAGCGCGACTCAGCCCGCATTGGTGTGTGTGACGACAGCAAATGCAGACAAGCCCAGCTTGGCGGATATTGCGGCAACGCAGATTATCGAACTAGTTCAACAAGGTGTGCCAGTCAGCGATATCGCCGTATTGGTTCACGGTAATGCCGATGCAATGACAGTGAAAAACGCATTGGCAGCAGTGGGCGTATCCGTCAGTGCGGCGACCAAAAATACGGTCTATGACAGCGATGAAGCGAAATGGCTGCATGCGTTACTCAGTGCCATCGCCCACGCAGAGCTCAGTAAAACGCGTAGCTTATTGCTTAGCGGTTGGTTAAATTATCCACTGGCGTTCGTTGAGGATGATGAGGAAATTGCCGCCATCGGTCGCGCATTATTTGGCTATGCTAAGCGCTATCAGTATCTCGGCTTTGGCCGTATGTTTTATCAATTACTACAAGACTACCATATCCCTGCCAATCTATTGCGACAAACCGATGGTAAGCGAAAATTAACCAATGTGATGCAGCTATTTTCATTGTTACAAGCGGCAGGGCAAAGCCAGTCGTTATCATTGTTTGGGCTGATTGATTGGCTGGGTGAGCGCATCGCCAAAGCAGACAAAGAAAGCGAATTACGGCTAGACGACAGCAACGCCGTGTCTATTATGACGATGCACTCTGCCAAAGGGCTACAGTTTCAATATGTGGTGTTGCCGTTTATTTCCTGTGTGCCTAAGTCAAAGAAACCGACGTTTTTTAAGTCTAACCAGCGTCAGTCTGCGGTATTTTTGGCGTGGGATACCGATGGTTGTTATCAAAAACAACTGGCGTTTGAATCTGAAGCGGAAGAAATGCGCTTGGCTTATGTCGGATTAACGCGCGCGGTAAAACAAAATATCCTGATTTTATCCGAGAAAAAATCAGATAAAAAATCAGGGGGAAAAACAGCGAGTGAGCAGCCCGAGAATCCTTATGTGAATAGCTTATTTGGTAAACTTGTACAGACCCTACCGCAGAGGATGGCAGGGTTATTGGCACAACCGTTTGCCGCCAAAATAGACGTTGATATCTCACGGATGACAAGGCAGTGCTTGCAACAGCCGCAGGTGAACTACCAAGCAAAAAAACCAACCAAACAGCATGTCATGCGCTGGGTGTTGGATTCATTTTCACGAATGCAGCAAACGTCTCATCAGACGTCCCATCAGTTGCCCCATCAGCTGCCCCATCAGCTGCCTCATCAAGTGCCCCATGATTTTTTGAATGACTCGTCGAATAACTCGTTAAATGATTTACCGCAACCCAAAGGGTTGCCCGCTTTACTGAATTATCCCGCGGGTGCGGCAGCGGGTTCGGCATTGCATGAAATGTATGAATACTTGATGGAGGCGCGGCCAGCAACAGAGGCATTGGCGAGGCAAATTGAGCAGATTGAACCACACTATTTTTCTGCCGCGACCGCGCTACCCGATAGCCAAGATTTGGCGACTGATTTGTTGGCTACGGCGCAATACGCATTGACCCCGTTGGGGTTTTCATTGTGCGATATTGACCCAGCGCAACAAAGCATCGAAATGCCATTTTATTTGCATCTATCGCCAGTGGCACGTCAGTATCTATTGGATTGCTTTAATACGCACCCAGCGGCGATAAATGAGATAATATCGCAGAATAAATCAGGGCAAGGTCCGCCCAAGCAATCAACCCAAGCCACACCTGCCAGTTACTTGCATGGCTATATTGATTATTGGTTTGCGCACGAAGGGAAATACTATGTCCTCGATTATAAATCGAACAAACTAGGCGAGACGCCAAGCGCGTATCACCGACAAGCCATGCATACAGAAATGTTGCACCACGGCTATGATAAGCAAGCGTTAATTTATACTGCAGCGCTGTGCAAATATTTACGAATTACTGATGCGGCGACGTTTAACCAGCGTATTGGTGGGTATCTGTATTTGTTTTTGCGTGGCATGTGCCAACCCTTGTCAGCAAATGAGGCCGGGCATGATTACGGGATTTACTATGATCGGTTGACTTGGGCGTGTGTGAAGCCCTTGCTAGATGTGGAGCAAACAGGATGACACAGACTTTCGACGATGGAATTTACCATGATAACCTCGATGATAAACGAGCAGAAAAAGCGTTTTTACGGCGACTTTGTTCTCGGCTAATTGCACTTAATGCAAGTGCATTGACATCTTTTTCGCACATAGCTGAGGCGGATGAGTTAGTTCAACAAGTAGCGGAGCAACAAGTAGCGGAGCAACAAGGAGCGGGGCAACAAGGAGCGGCGCAATATGATGAGGCGCAATATGATGAGGCGGACAAGCAACCACGACTGAATCGTCTGTTTTCTCAGGTTGCTGCAAATGCGTATGCTGCGCTACAAGGGCAATCCCCTTTAGTAAAGCTACCTGCTGATAGCGATTTGTCTTGGCTGGACGCAACCCAAGCCACGCCTGACAACATGAACTTTTTGACCTTATTGCAGGCGTTTGATGCCGTGATTGGTCGCCCACCAACGCAAAAGCCTTTGGTCTATGCCGCCCCCTACTTGATGTTTCGCCAGCAGTGGTTATCTGTAGTTGCCTTTGCTGAGGCAATCAAGCAGCGGCAAAACCATTTGACACCACCTCGCATAGAAAGGTGGCAAGCGATGGGCTGGCAATTAGCAGACAACAACACGCTAAACACCGAGCAGCGACAAGCCGTCTGGATGGCCGCAACTGTGGGGTTTACCTTAATCAGTGGTGGCGCAGGAACGGGCAAAACCACAACACTGACAAAAGCATTGGAGCTTATTTTGCGCGAAAACCCACAAAGCCGTATCGTCCTCGCGGCCCCTACGGGCAAAGCGGCGCATCGATTAAATGAATCGCTGGCAGCGACATTGAGCTATGTGGATACGAGCATTCAGCCGTTAATGGTAGCGCTGACCGCGAAATCACTACACCGTGTGTTAAAAATCAGTGAGTCGGGCGGCAAGCCCTATCACGATAGCAATAACCCGTTATTTTGTGATGTTCTTGTAATTGACGAAGCCTCTATGGTCGGCGCAGCGCAGCTTATGCAAGTATTTTCGGCGCTACTACCAACTTGTCGCGTTATTTTGCTAGGCGATGCCAATCAGCTGCCCGCTATTAATGCCGTCTCTCTGTTTAATGAGCTGAGCAAAGAATCCATTGGGGTCAGTGAAAAATTAGCGGAGCTGTCTGGGTCGTATTTGCCGCAGGCATTGCCCGTAGGTGATGGCTTGATGCAAAACTGCTTGTGCCACCTGACAGCAGGTAATCGTTTTCATCGTGAGTCGATGGTAGGGCAATGTGCCCATGCGGTTTTGGCAAATGATGCCAGTGCATTTTTAGCCGCATTGGGGGAGCACTATCGAGCATTGGACAATCACACGATGCCAGATGCCACGTCTAACGCAATACCCTCAGTGTTTTACCAGCAGCTATTGGCCAGTTATCCCATCGATGCCGATGCATTGCATCACCAACTGAGCGAACGGATTGTGTTGTGTGCGTTTCGTCATGGCGCCTATGGAACACAGGCGATTAATGCCCAGCTTGATGCGTATTGCCGGCAACGCTTAGCGTCCAGCCCGAATCAGCTTTGGTACACAGGGCGGCCAGTTATTATCGAAAAAAATTACTATGAAATGGGTCTGTTCAATGGTGATATTGGCCAGTGCGAATGGCAAGCGGGAAGGTGGGTTATCGTATTTGATGGGGAGCGCACGGTGCTTGTGGATAACTTGCCCGAGGCCTATAGCTTAGCCTTTGCAATCACCATCCATAAAAGCCAAGGCTCAGAATACAATCAGGTCGATATCGTACTAAAACCCGAAGACTCAAAAACAACCAATGTGCAGCCATTTGTGACACGCGAATTGCTTTACACGGCGGTGACTCGCGCGCGAAAACAGTTGGTTGTCTATGCGACGCAGGCGATTGTCTCGACAGCACTCACCCCGCAGTCGTCAATACCGCGGTCAATACCAAGCGATTGGATTGAGCTACTCGAAATTATCAGGACAACGTCGCGAGGGTAGCGCAAAAATGCGCTGGTAATGAGTTGGATGAGGCTTCAGATATGGCTTAGATAAGGCTTAGATAAGGCTTAGATAAGGCAAAATGATTTGCTAGGTGCGGTGATGACTTAGCCCAATTAACCCTAACGCACCATGATTTAAACAATATAACGAAAGGTGAGATTGATTCTCGGTTGGTTAATACGCTTGGATTTATTAATGGAATGCTTCCAAAACTGTTGCGTCTTTCCACGCATGACTAATAGATCACCATGTGTCAGCGGTAACCTATGTTTAAGTGCTTTTTGCTTATGCTGGAGTATGAAGTCTCGAGTAACGCCTAAGCTAATTGAGGCGATAATAGGCGCTTTGCCCAGCTCGCTTTCATCATCACTATGGCAACCCATGCTATCATTGCCATCTCGGTAAAGATTTAATAGCACACTGTTAAAGCGGGTATTCAGGGATTGCTGCAATGTATCCTTTAATCTCGCCAAAGGCGGTAACCAGTCATCAGGCGCGTGGTATAACCCTGAATAGGTATAGCCTTTGTCGCCATACCAAGCTGAAAGCCGCGGCGTTAAGTGGTATTTTCCATAAACCCTAACACGGCATTGTTGCCAATTGACAGATTGTTTTAATTGATCAAACAATTCGTCGGCGCTATCAGTGGGTATATACTGTGGGTAATAATCTATCGTTGCGTCATTTAACGGTAATTGCTGACAATTAGGCAGCAGTTTATCATCCTGATTATTAATCATTTTTTAATTAATTTCGTTTTGCATGAGGGTTACACGAAAAATTGCACAATGCCGTTTTCGTCAAAATCGCAATTGTGCCATGCTTCATCAATATCAGCGCCGCATTTTTTATACAGGTCAATGGCTGGCTGATTCCAGTGTAATACCTGCCAGCGCACGCGTTTACAATGCGTTTTTTTGGCGACTGCAAAAATTTCATTTAATAATTGCGTACCGATTTTTTGTCCTCGGCAAGTGGCTTTAACATATAAATCGTCCAGATAAAGTGACTTGCCAACCCAGGTATAATAAGCAAAGTAATACAACGCCATACCGACAATTTCGCCGTCATCTTTTTGTGCGACAAAGCATTCAAAGAAATCCTGTTCCTCGCGCATCCGCTCGACACTGTTGCGTACTTTTCCTGCTGCTTTTTCAAATGTTGCTAGTTCGTAGATCAAAGCAAAGATAGGCTCGAAATCGGCTTCATTGGCCTTTCGTATCGTGATATTCATCATCAGCAACCCTCAACGACAATGGATTGAAAATAACTGGATTGAAAATAACCAGTCGTTTTTAATGTGCTTTTTAAGGTTTGTCACTTAGCATTTTAGAGAAATCGACGTATTTGTCAATTTATAGATGGTGCGAAAGGAGAGACTCGAACTCTCACGCCTTGCGGCACTGGAACCTAAATCCAGCGCGTCTACCAATTCCGCCACTCTCGCATTAGGGGGTATGTGTGTTCGTTGCGTATTATAACGCTTTGCGCTAACTTTACCAGTTTTTTTGTTATTTAGTCGCGGCGCTGTCGAAAAAATAATGCTAATTTACTGATTTAAAATAATTTAACAGTTAACCAAGGCGCGGGTAAGCGAACGTTATGTGCAGTCGATACGTGATAAATGCATAACTAAATACATAACGAAGGCTCATTTAACGCGGCTTACCCGTCACTGATATGGCATCATTTTATATGGTGTTATCCATATAGTGTAATTGTGATAAGGCGATTACTTACGCAAAAATTTGCTAGCAAGGTTCATGACATCGTCTAAACCAAAACCATTGTTGTTAGCGCCTTGGTTGCCTTGTTGTTGCTGAGTGCCGCCGAGTAACGAGCCGACTAAATCCATTACGCTGTTTGGGTTTTGTTGCAAGTTTTGTTGCATTCCTTGCTGCCCAGCTTGTTTGCCTAGCGCGCCCATCGCCATTGATGCAACCATCGGGAGTATTTTTTTAAGCACTTGGCTGTCTAGGCCAGTTTGCTGTGCTGCATCACTAGCCAATGCACGACTGTTGTCTTTGCTGCCTAAAATCTGCGCTAAGATGGCGTTGCCCTCTTGGACGGCCGGCTCGTCGTATAGGCGTGCGTTGTCATCATCTAGATACTGTTGTTGTTTTGCTTGGGCAATTTGTGCAATGATATCGGTATTTTGATTTTGTGCTTGTTGCCCGATGCCTTGGCTAATTGCAGGTAGTAATGAACCGATGGCTTTTTGCGCTTGCTGTTCGTCTAATCCAAACTGCTGCATGATGTCGGTTACGTTGCTTTGGTTTTGTTGGCCTAAAAGCATTTCTATGAGTTGTTGCATGTGTCGTTCCTCTGAGGTTTTTATTAAGTATGAATGGTATGGTGGTTATCAACGCCGATTGTCAGCTGACTGTCAACGTACTAAGATTATAACATATATGATATAAATTAAGCTAACAGGATGCGTGATTGGCTGATACTTGCGCTTCAATGGATTTGATATAGCGCGGTAAATTCGCATAACGTCGCCAGATGGCGTCGTAGCTGGCTTGCATATCAGGGGTAGAAAAAGCCAGCAAGAACCCATACACGACCGCATCGATGGTGGTGGGCTGCGGCTTGCCTAAGAAAAAGGTGTTATCACCTAATAACTCGGATAACGCGCTAAATCCATCATCCACGATTTTGGTGACGGTGGTTTCGTCGTGTAGCCCGAGCCCTTGGGCGAGGATTTTTTTCTTTATTTTTCGGCGTATGATGCTTGGGACAATAAGCTGTAGTGGTTTAGGTAAATCGCCAAAAAGGACGGGGCAGGCAATTGCCCAGCCTTTATCAGTTGCAAAGCGTGCATAGGCGCCACACCAATAAATATGTTCGTCCATGAATTTCATGATGAGATGCGACAGCGCGCGTTCTTTGGCGCTTAAATCGGCATCTAAATCCCTGTAGTTTGTGGCGAGATAATCAAGGATTACGCTGGAATCCGCAACCGTTTTGTCGCCATCGATGATATAAGGTAATTTGCCTTTGGGGGCTTTTTTAAGGTTGCTTATCCCAGGCTGAAAGCAGTAGGGAATTTTAGCTAGCTGTAGATAGGTTTCAACCTTGAGGACAAAGGGGCTGCCATCGCTTAGGCCAAACATCGGGCCAAAACCAAAGAGTTGGATGGGTTTTTGACTGTCAGCCAATGTCGTGTTGTTGGTTCGTGTCGAGGTGTTCATTGATTGAATTTATCTCCTAGTAAACTGAAATCTGGCAAGGTAAAATGTGGCAAAGTGGGATGTGGCAAAGTGGGATGTGACAAAGTGGGATGTGACAAAGTGGGATGTGAAAAAATGAGGGGGCAGGTAGGCTTATTTTGCCTCAAATAAATAGACAAAGACCGCTTGTCCATTTTCATGTAGGGTCGTTTTTTTGCGGAGCGTATGACCTGTAAGCTCAGCAAAAACGGGCATATCGTCTTGAGAAGTTGCGTCGGTTGCCATGACTTGCACGCACTGTCCAGATTGCATTGTAGAGAGTGCCAGCCGCGTTTTTAAGACGGGCAGTGGGCAAATCAGTCCTCGGGCATCAACGATTTCGGTTATCGTTTCATCGGCAAAAGGCGTGGCTTGTCCATCACAAAGCGGTTCGCAATGCGGCTCAGTCTGCGTCTCAGCGGCGTGTGGCATAGGCGAGGGCGTGTTTTTATCCAATTGATTTACCTAAGTTAAAAGGGGTTTTTGTGGTGGTTTTTCACTCTGTTTGATTTTCCGCTATAATAGCATAAAATCAACGGGGGATGTATGAAGCTAATCGAACAAATTGGCAGTTTTTATCTAGGTAAAACGATAGACGAAAAAAATCCTGAGCTTATTCGTTATGATGCCAAAGACCTCACCACTCACGCAGTGATTATCGGCATGACGGGTTCTGGAAAGACAGGGCTTGGTGTTTGCTTGCTGGAAGAGGCATTGCTCGATGGTATTCCTGTTATTGCAGTGGATCCCAAAGGTGACATGGGGAATTTATTGCTCACGTTTCCTGAATTAGCAGCGACGGATTTTGAGCCTTGGATCGATCCAGTTGAAGCAGAGCAAAACGACGAATCAATTGCGGATGTCGCTAAAAAACGCGCGAACCAATGGAAGCAAGGATTAGCAGACAGCCATCAAACGCCCGAACGTCTTGCGGCATTAAATGCTGCTGTTGAAAAGACGCTGTACACCCCAGGCGCTACTTTTGGGCGGCCTATTTCATTACTTAAATCGCTAGCACCACCTAAGCCTGCGCTACGAAAAGACAAAGACTTGTACCAAGAACGCATTAGCGCTGCGACGACGGGGATTCTTTCATTACTAAAAATCGACAATGACCCGCTTGCACGCGAACAAATTTTGGTGTGTCAGTTACTCGAATATTTTTGGGACCAAGGAAAAACCATTGCCTTGGCGGATTTGATTGCGACGATTCAGAATCCTCCATTCGAACGCATTGGTGTGATGGACGTAGAGACTATTTACCCTGCCAAAGACCGACTTAAACTGGCGATGCAATTGAATAACTTGCTTGCTAGCCCAGGCTTTGAAGCATGGACGCAAGGCGATGCGCTAGATGCAGAACGATTGTTATTTAGTGAGCACGGCAAGCCACGTCTGTCTGTGATGAATATTGCGCACTTGTCTGATAACGAGCGTATCTTTTTTGTGACGATGTTACTAAACGATATTTTGGCTTGGATGCGGACGCAGCCAGGTACGGGTTCGTTGCGTGCAATTCTCTACATTGATGAGCTATTTGGTTATATGCCGCCGATAGGCAACCCCGCGACCAAACCATTATTATTGACCTTGTTAAAACAAGCCAGAGCCTATGGTTTAGGGGTCGTTTTATCAACACAAAACCCCGTTGATTTGGATTATAAGGGTCTGTCGAATTCAGGGACTTGGTTTATTGGTCGCCTGCAAACGGAGCAAGACCGCAACCGCGTAATGGATGGGTTGCTATCTGCCAGCAAGGATGGGCTAGATAAAAAAGCCTTAAATGCGGCATTTGATTCGCTAGGGAAGCGTAAATTTTTAATGCATAATATCCACGAGGATGCTCCTATTATTATGACAACGCGTTGGGCGATGAGCTATTTGTCAGGGCCTTTGAGTCGTCAGCAAATCCAATTGCTGACTCAGCCATCCAATCAATCGGCAAACGAAAAAAGTCCTAATAGCAACGACAATTCGTCTGAGAGCAACAAGGATAATGCACAGGAATTGGCACAAACCGATTGGGTGAAATACGCCAACCTTGCGCCAGAGATTGCCCAGTTTTTCCTGCCGACCAAACAAGTCATAACCGACACATCGGCGCTACATTACCAGCCTACACTGATGGCGATTGTTAATATTCATTACGAAGACACGCGTGCAGACATTCGCCATAGTCTTACGCAGCTATTTACAACGCCATTTGTTGATGGGCCTATCGCGATTGACTGGCGCAATGCGATTGAACCTTTTGTGGATAAAGCCCTTGGTGAGGCGCAAGATGAGTTAATAGCTCAAGTGACCGATGAAAAACCTAACGATGCTAAGTTGCTACAACCGCCGATTAGCGCCACCCAAAAGGCACATTACAGAGATTGGGAAAAAGCGTTCGTGCTGTGGGTGCGTCAAAATAAAGCCCTGACACTCTACCACCACGAAGGGCTTAACGATTACGCGATGCCGGGCGAGAGCGAATCGCAATTCCGCCAGCGAATCGCTATTGCTTTGCGTGAGGCACGCGACGAACAACTAGAACAGCTACGCACGCAAATTGGCAAAAAATTAGCCGCACTGGAGGCAAAGCGCAGTCGTGCTGAAGCGCGAATTGCCAAGGAACAACAACGTGCAAGCAACCGAACAATGGATGCCATTGTTAGTACAGGTAGTGCGTTACTTTCGGCATTTATGAGTCGCAAAAAAGTGTCTGTGACGAATGCGCGACGGCTTGGCAGCGCCCTGAAAAAAGCCTCAACGGCGTTTGGCGACGACCAAGATATTCCAGCGTTAGAAGAAACCATCAAGCAAATTGACACAGAGATACAAGCGCTTGCTTCGAGTTTTGAACAAGAAATGCAAACGGTTCACGATCAGTTTGATGCGGTTAATGCGCCATTATCAACCCACCAGATTTATCCCAAATCAACGGCGATAACTATCCACGCTTTTGGGGTGGGTTGGCAGCCTGGGTTGCTAGTTGATGAGCAATGGCGAGCCGTTTGATTATACCGTTTTTATAGATGGGTTGAGCCATTACGATGAAAGCGCTATGATGTTACGATGATTTCGCTGGTGTAACGGTAACAAGCGGTAACAAGCGGTAATAAGCGGTTGATAAGTGGGTAATAAGCGGTAATAAGTGCTAATAAAACAAATGATAACGAATAACCAGGAGAATTAACATGACAATGCAACCCGCCAATAAAACAGGCTTTTTATGGCATGAAATTTATATGTGGCACGATACAGGGACATTCTGTGGTTGCGAAAAACCCAGTGCAACAGTCCAGCCCGCCTATCATTACGAGAATCCTGAGTCTAAGCGTCGTATCCGTAACTTGCTCGAAGTCACAGGTTTATTAGAACAATTAACACCGCTAACGGCTATGCCTGTGACGCGAGATGACTTAGCGCGCATTCATACCAATGCGTATTTAGACCGCATTGAGTCTATGCGCGGTATTGGTGGCTACGCGGATCCAGAAACCCCGCTGGGTATTGCGTCAGTCGATATCGCCGAAAAGGCCGTAGGCGGCGCCATTGCGGCAACCAAAGCGGTTATGCAGGGCGAAGTTGACAATGCTTATGCCCTTATGCGACCGCCAGGGCATCATGCCGAGCCAGATAACACCACGGGATTTTGTGTCTTTGCTAATGCCGCAATTGCAGGGGCGTATGCCCTAGAGCATTTGGGTGCTAAACGGGTCGCTTATATTGATTGGGATGTGCATCACGGGAATGGCACAGAAAGTTGCTTTATTGATAACCCCAATGCACTAACGATTTCAATCCACCAAGCGGATTGGTTTCCGCGAAATCGAGGGCATTTCGATGATATCGGGACTGGCGATGGTGTCGGTAAAAATATGAATATCCCGTTAATGCCTGGCTGCGGGCATGGCGCTTACTTGTATGCTTTTGAGCAGATTATCATTCCTGCGCTCGATGCGTATCAACCTGATTTGATTTTTGTTCCTTGTGGGTTTGATGCCTCAATCGAAGATCCACTGGGCCGTATGATGCTGACAGAAGATAGCTACCGAGAAATGACGGCCATGCTAATGCAAGTTGCCGATAAAGTCTGCAATGGGCGTCTGGTGTTTACGCATGAAGGGGGCTACAACCCCTTTACTACGCCATTTTTGGGGCTAGCAGTGATAGAGACGTTGTGCGGTTACAAAACAGGCGCACAGTCCCCTAACCTTGAGATGAGGCGTGATGTGGGGTATCAGGCGTTACAGTCGTATCAAAAGGCGTTGATTGATGAGATTCGTGACTTTTTTCAGCAGGCGCAAGGGTGTCCGCTAAACCCCGCTGCAGCAGCACAATAATGTCAATGTGCAGCAAAGGCTACTGCCGATGTGGCTATATTATCGTTATCGCCTTAATTGGCGTGATTTGACATGCTTCATCCTGCGTGGCTAACAGTTAATCGAACACATTTTGCCGAAAATGTGCGCTTGACTCAGTCCTTGATTGGGTCAAGCCAGCTTTGTGCCGTGATGAAAGCCGATGCCTATGGGCTTGGCATAGACAATTTGTTGCCGACCATCATTGAACAACAAGTTCCCTATGTTGCCATCGCTGATAACCAAGAGCTTTTCGCGATACGGCATCATCAAACCGCAACGTATCATGGGAAAATCATGCGAGTTCGTAACGCCAGTGAGGCGGAAATCCGTGAGGCCATTCCGTATGGTATCGAGGAAATTCTCGGGCATTGGGATAACGCCAAGCAGATGAATGCCTGCGGTAAAGCCGCCAATCGTGTGATTCCCTTTCATTTGAAGCTTAATTCTGCTGGCATGGGTCGCAATGGGCTTGACCTATCCACGCCGATGGGTAAAAATGCCGCCATCGACATACTAAAAATGCCGTGGCTAAAGCCCGTCGGTTTGATGACGCATTTCCCCAAAGAGTGTCCTGTGGACTTGCAAGCATCGCTCCAGCAGTTTCAGCGTGACTGTGATTGGATTATGAATGCCGCAGGATTGGATAGACGTGCTTTACTAATCCACGCCGCGAATTCTTATGCGCTATTCACTGACCCACAAACGCACTTAGACATGGTGCGCCCAGGGAGCTTGCTTTATGGCGACGGGTTGCCTGAAATATTCACCCATGGATTTTGTCCCGTGATGGTTTTTAAAACACGGATTGTTAGCATTAATGACTATCGCGCAGGACAAACGGTTAGCTATGAGCGCGAGTGTACACTAAAACGCGATAGCCGTATTGCATCGGTGCTAGTGGGCTATGCCAATGGCTATCGCCGCGCGTTTAGTCACCAAGGACGGATGCTCATTAATGGACAATTCGCACCAGTGATTGGGCGCGTATCGATGAACGTGACCACCTTGGATGTCACTGATATTGTCGAGGCGAAAATCGGGGATGAGGTGGTCGTTTTTGGTGAGCAAGGCGATTTGCAGATAACTCAAGCAGAAATCGAAACCATGAATCAGGCATTATTTGCCGATGTTTACACGATTTGGGGGCAGTGCAATCCAAAAGTGTTGCTATGAAAAGTTGTAAAAAGCAGGGTTTCGATAAATTCAGTTGCGACAAATAAGCAGTTATACTCAAATAGGCAGTTATACTCAAATAAGGGCTTTCGGTGGGTGCGTTTTTATTTTCCAGCACGCATTTTACTTACACTTACTAACACGCGTTTTACTTATCAGCACGCGTTTATTTGCCAATACAAAACTGCCCAAAAATTTCGCCCAATAAATCGTCGCTGGTAAACTCACCCGTGATTTCACATAGACTATTCTGCGCTAAGCGTAATTCTTCCGCGACTAGTTCGCTGGTGGCCAATGACTGAATGCATTGTACGGCTTGCTGAATATGAAATTTGACAACCTTGAGTGCTTGGACATGGCGCTCTCGTGCAGAGAAAATGCTTTCCTCGTGGTGTTGATAGGTAATGCGTTTAGCGATGGCAGTGATTAGTTGATCGATACCTTGCCCTGTTTTGGCGCTAATTTTTAGTACGTCGTTAGTTAGTACGCCGTTAGTCTCAATTGGCGGTGCTTGGCAAAGGTCTTGTTGGCAAAGGTCTTGTTTGTTATGTACTTCAATAAAGTCAATACCGCCATCTAGGCTGAGTTCATCGGGTTTTTTATCTTGTAAATGACTGGCGTCTCGTAGCCAAATGGCGAGTGCCGCGGCGCGTACGGCCTGTTTGGTTCGCTCGATGCCTGCTTTTTCAACCAAGTCATCCGCTTCGCGTAATCCTGCGGTGTCTGTTATCCGTACAGGAATGCCTTGAATTATCAACGACTCTTCAATGGTGTCACGGGTTGTTCCTGCTTGTTCGGTCACAATGGCGCGCTCTTGACCGAGTAGGCGGTTCATCAACGATGACTTGCCAACGTTGGGTTGCCCGACCAATACAATTTGTACGCCTTCTTGTAGCACTTTGCCCTGATTGGCTTTATCCAGTGTGAGGCAAACTTCCTCAAATAACGCGTCTAGCCGTGATGCGATATTGCCTTCGCTCAAAAAATCAATTTCTTCATCAGAAAAATCCAGCGCGGCTTCAATATAGACACGCAAGCCAATGATGGTTTGTTCGAGGGTGTGAATGACAGTTGAGAATTCGCCATTTAGCGAACGCATGGCGGCATCGGCAGCTGACTGAGAGCGCGATGCAATGAGATCGGCAACCGCCTCGGCTTGGACCAAATCCATTTTGCCGTTTAAAAAAGCACGCTCAGTAAACTCACCTGGCCGTGCTTGGCGGGCGCCCAAAGCTAAAACCGCTTGTAACAACCGCTGCATGACATGAATGCCGCCATGCCCTTGGAGCTCAACAACGGCTTCACCTGTGTAGGAGTTGGGTGCTTCAAAATAGAGGGCGATGCCCCGGTCTAGTGTGTCTTGTTGTGCGTTACGAAAAACGCTGTATTGAGCTAGCCTCGGTGTCAGCGTCTGATTCGTCATTTGCTGCCCAATGGCTAATGCTTGGCCGCCACTAATTCGAATAATGCCGACGCCGCCCATGCCAGGTGGCGTCGCAATGGCCGCAATGGTCTCATTCTGCATGTTTTAAGGTCAGTGCACCGTATTTTTTTGTGATGACATATTGCTGGACTATCGAGAACAAGTTGCTCACCGTCCAGTATAAGACCAAACCAGAGGGGAAGAATAAAAAGAAGATACCAAACAAGACAGGTAGCATATTCATAATCTTGCGCTGCATGGGGTCGGCAGGTGGCGGGTTTAGTTTTTGTTGCAGATACATCAATACCGTATTAATGACAGGTAAGACATACCAAGGGTCTTTGATGGACAAATCCTCAATCCAGAAAATCCACGGTGCTTGGCGTAATTCAACCGATTCCATCAGCATGTAGAAAAACGCTAGGAAAATAGGGATTTGAATCAAGATAGGAAAGCAGCCAGACGCAGGGTTAATGCCCTCTTTTTTATAGAGCTTCATCATTTCTTGTCCGAGTCGCTGGCGGTCTTCTTTGTAATTGTCGCGTATCCGCTCTAGTTGGGGTTGGAATTTACGCATTTTGGCCATTGATTTGAAACTTTTTGCAGCCAGAGGGAATAAGACCAATTTAATTAGAATCGTTACAATAACAATCGCCCAGCCCCAATTGCCGACAACCGCATGAACCCAGTTGAGCAAATTAAATAACCATTCGGATAAGAAAAACAACGGCCCATAGTCGGTGGCTTTGTCTAAGTGCGGCGCGATGCTTTTTAAGTCATCTTTAATTTTTGGACCGACGAAGCCTTGTTGTGTAAAGACGTGGTTTTGTCCGTCTTCGACGACAGTAGGTTGTCCTATCATGCCAATGCGGTAGAGATTATTGGCAAATTGTTTGGCAAAAAATTGATGCTCGCTGTCTTGATTGGGGATGATAGCGCCCATAAAATAATGCTCAATCATCGCTGCCCAGCCGCCTGTTACGTCTTTTATCTCTAATGGTTCGTCAGCGACTTCGCCAAATGAGATTTTGTTATAGGCACGCTCAGGAGACGAAGTTGCCATCCCAGCAAAGGTGTTAAACGTGGTAATGCCCCGCTTAACAACGACTTCATTACGTGCTAGCTGCCCATATTGAAAGCCTTGCCACGTTTGACCTGAGGTGTTTTCTACGCGCTGTTCGATATCAAAGTGATAATCGCCACGCGTAAACGTGTATGTTTTGGTGACGCGAATACCGTCTTTTTCCCAGACTAAAGGTACGGCTAATGTGTCGCCTGTCAGACGGTAGGATGTTGCTTGGCTGGTGAAAATAGCTTGATGGGTTGCATTGCTCTCAAAGTTACTATTTAAGCCAGTCTCCAAAGTAAACACTTGTCCAGGTGTTGCCTGAAATAACTTGATTGGGGTGTCATCATTGACCGAGATAGGATATTGCAATAAATCACTTTCGACCAATGTGCCACCACGGGTGTCAATCTGTATTGAAAGGACATCAGTTTCCACGTGAATGAGCTCGCCTGAGTGGGCGAGTGGAATAGTTTCCCCGGGCACTTGCGATGCCGTTGCTTGCGTATTGATATCGCTAGCTGGTGTGGTGGGCGCATTAGGGATTTCAGCTGACTGACCATCGGCAGTTTGCGCCGTATTTTGTGGGGTTTCTTGTGCAGCTGGCGCGTTAGCACCTTGCCACTGAACCCAAAGAATCATAAAAGAGGCGGCACAAATCGCCCACAAAAACGCTCTAAAGTTATTATTCATTTGCAGAATCTCTCTTTAATCATTGGATGTTAAGCAGTTGTTGCTTGGACATTGTTTTTTAGATTGTTTGCACAACGGCGTAGGGTTTGCTTCTGGTACAGGGTCAATCCCGCCTTTACACAGTGGCTGGCAGCGGCAAATTCGGTTTGCAGCTAAATAACTGCCTTTGATACAACCATGCGCGGTAATGGCTTCGATAGCATAGTTTGAGCAGGTTGGGTAAAATCGACAGGCGTTACCTATCAATGGGCTTAGCGTCCATTGATAACCTTTGATTAGTGCGATGAGTATTTTTCGCATTGTTGTAGCGGGTTCAGTCGGTTTATCCACAGATGATTGATGTCACGATGCAGCTGTTGGTTGTCGGCTTGTTTTGCTGCAGGTCTTGCAATAAAAACAATGTCAACGTAATGATTGAACGCATCAGCTTGTTGTTGCAGCGTTGATAATCGCTGTCTGAATTGCTCGCGTATCAATCGCTTAATGCGATTTCGATCAACGGCGCGTTTGGATACTTTTTTAGAGACCACGGCGCCTAATCGAACGGGCTTGTTTGTTTTGTGGTGCTGTTTTAGCTCGTGATAAAAAAAGACCAAAACCACGAAGTAACGACTTTTTATTGTCAACTGATTTTGTTGAAAAACCTGTTGAAATTCGGTCGTTTTAAGCAGTCTGCTGTCTTTTTGAAAACAGCACCCCAAAGCCAAGTGTCCTTTACGCGGATAATCGCTTTCTGCCTTTGGCGCGTCTGGCATTAATCACTGCGCGGCCGCCAGCGGTCGCCATGCGTGCACGAAAACCATGAGAGCGCTTGCGCTTGATATTACTGGGCTGAAAAGTACGCTTTTGTTTCATTGTATTATACCTGTTTTAATTAGAGCAAAATGACACGAGAGACTACCGCATTGAAAGCGGTTTGTCAATATTTTAATGTGAATTGGGCCGATTGTGGGTAGGGCTTTTAGGGTTTTGTTCACCTACTCTGTTTTCGATGTATCACTGGCGGGTTTGCCTTTTCTTTTGGGTGGTTGTGCTTGGGGCGCCTGGGTTTGGGGTGTTTGCGCGGCAGACTGTATTTGACCATTGTCGCTTAGTTGAATGTCGAATGCAGCCAATATGTCAGGGCCGATTACCCCCGTTTCATCGATGTTTTCTACGGTTGCTGCGATGCCGTCGAGGCGCTTTCCTGCGATTTCAATAGAGTCTAAAATGACTTGCCCGATAAAACGTTGATTGTCAGGAATGGATTCTTCTTCATCGGGGTTTAGCCCCATTAACCCTAATTGTTTTATCGTGTCTTTGGCGAGTAAAAGTCCGCTGGCATTGCTATCGGCGCGTAATTGTAATGCCGTGTCATTGATGATGGCAATGAGGTAGTAGTCGCCACTGGCGTCTTGTTCTAGTGCGTTATTTGCGGGGCTAGATAGGCCGTTTTCTAGGGTGGTGGCCGTCGGGTCGGTAGATGGATTCGAAGCAAAGGAAATTACGGGTGCTTGGCCCTGAGAGAAGATGCGAATTTTGGCAATGTCGCCAGTGTTACCGTCAGTTAGGTAGCTTACATTATAATTGTGCAATAATTTGTTTAATAGCGTCTTTAGCGGCATGGCGGGGTAGGCAATGTGGATTTTTTCTTCTAATGATTCGGTGGTTTCTATTTGTACGCCGGTTGCTTCGATAATTTCGATTAATGCGGCTTCTACTGTGATATTTTCAAAATTTGCGGACACCAAATTATCCTGCACCTGCACATCGGCAAAGGCCAACCCAGTGAAAAAACTTGCGGCAACTAGTATCTGTTTGTGTGACATTTATGGTAACCTTTAGCAATTGAAGTCAATGTAAGGATAGATTATACACGATGTCACTAGCTACTGTCTTGTCACGCGCACAAAATGGCATGCATTCACAGCCAATTACGATAGAAACACACCTTGCGAACGGCTTGCCTGCTTTTACGGTCGTGGGTTTGCCTGAGGCGGCAGTTCGCGAAAGCAAAGACCGCGTCAGAGGAGCGATTCAAAACTCGGGATTCACGTTTCCAAATAAACGCATTACGGTAAATTTAGCGCCTGCCGATGTGCCCAAAGAGGGTTCGCGATTTGATTTGGCCATTGCGGTTGGCATTTTGGTTGCCAGCGGGCAGATGGATGCGGCGATTCTTGAAACCCACGAATTTATTGGTGAGCTGGCGCTGTCGGGTGAAATCCGTGAAGTGCGCGGCGTCTTGCCGACCGCCTTGGCCTGTTCGGTCGCAAAACGTGCCTTGATACTGCCTGAAGCCAATGAGCAAGAGGCCGCCTTGATTAGCAGTCTTACCGGCTACAAAGCCAAGCACATTCTTGATATTTTTGCACACAGCCAAGGTGAACAGTTGCCAAATATTCGTGCGCAAGCCATGACAGACCCCGACCAAGTACCATTGGATTTTGCCGACATCAAAGGCCAAGAACACGCCAAACGGGTGCTATTGATTGCCGCTGCTGGTGGGCATAATGTGTTGTTGATGGGGCCGCCAGGTACAGGCAAAAGTATGCTAGCCTCTCGGTTGCCGAGCATTTTACCCGAGATGACCGAGCAAGAAGCATTAGAAACGGCGTCGCTTTATTCGATCTCACACCATGGGTTTTCGCCAGTCCAGTGGGGTCGGCGCCCTTTTCGCCAGCCGCATCATTCGGCGTCCTCACCTGCATTGGTCGGCGGTGGCAGCAACCCCAAACCGGGTGAAATTTCACTTGCCCATAATGGGGTGCTTTTTTTAGACGAGCTACCAGAGTTTCATCGACAAGTCCTAGAAGTCCTGCGTGAACCGTTAGAAACCCACAGAATTTCAATTTCTCGCGCAACACGACAAATTGATTATCCTGCTAATTTTCAATTGATTGCTGCAATGAATCCTTGCCCTTGCGGTTATCTCGGCGATTCTCAACGCGCGTGTCGCGATACGCCCGACCAAGTCGCTCGTTATCGAAATAAAATTTCAGGCCCGTTTATCGACCGAATTGATATTGTGACCGAAGTGCCCCGTATTGACCATCAACGCCTGAGTGAGGAAACACCGAAAGAATTTGGTAGCCACTATATGCGCGAGGCGGTTGCACAAGCCAGAGCCATTCAGAATGAACGCCAAGGCTGTCCTAACGCAAGCCTAAGTGCTGCACACATTAACCAATTTTGCGCGTTGGATAATGATTGTCAGGCGATGCTAAACCATGCAGCCAAAAGCCTGCATTTATCGATGCGCAGCTACCATCGTATTCAAAAGCTGGCGCGCACGATTGCAGATTTGGTGGCAGAGCCAACAATCACAACCGCACATTTAGCCGAAGCCATTCAGTTGAGGCGCATTGATTGGCAGACCTAATGCTTGCCGTCCCGATGCTAATGTCCAAATGCCCATGCCCGATGTTTAACATTTAGCCAGTGACGCCCTGTGCATATTTCTCAATTGCGTGTTGAAAATTTTCGTAACCTAGCCAATCAGGTTGTGCCGCTGTCTGATAAAGTGAACTTAATCACTGGTGCAAATGGCGCAGGTAAAACCTCTATGCTAGAGGCGATTTATTACTTTGGTCGGCAAAAGTCTTTCCGCACCAGCAAAATAAAGGAGCTTATCCAGCAAGGCAAGCCTTATTTTCGCATTATTGGCAAGACTGAATTGCCCAACCACCATATCGGTATTGAGCGCCGTGAAGACCTCAGTACGCAAATGCGTCTTGATAGACAGCCACAAAAAAACGCCGCGCATATTTCAAAAATTGTCCCTGTGATTGCCGTTACCGCGCATAGTTTTCAATTGATTGATGCCGGCCCTGCTTTTAGGCGACCTTTTATCGATTACGGTACGTTTCATTATCATCAGCATTTCATCCAAGCGTGGCAGCGCTATCATCGTGCCTTAAAAAATCGCAATGCAGCGCTAAAGCAAAAAATGCCAACCGCAGCGATTCAAAGCTTTGATGCGGTACTGACCGAACAAGGGCATCAGCTGCATGACATGAGAAGAGCGTATTTTGCGCAATTGATACCAATCCTTTCTGAGCAGCTGCAACGGTTAAATTTTCCGTATACGATTACGCTAAGCTATTTGCCAGGTTGGAATGAATTATATGCGCTTGATGCGTATTTAACACGTCATTTTGCCAATGATTTACGTATGGGGCATACGCGTTATGGACCACACCGTGCGGATTTTACATTGACGGTTGATGGTATTGAGGTGAGTCAGCGGCTATCGCGTGGCCAGCAAAAGACCCTTATTTTGGCGTTGTATTTATCGCAGATAGCGTTAATTAGCCAGTTTGGTCATACGCGACCATTGCTTATTATTGATGATATTGCGTCCGAATTTGATGCGCTACGACGCAATCATTTGTTAGAGCAACTGATGGGCTTTGATTGCCAAATGTTTTTTTCAAGCACAGAAGCGGATTTTTTTGATGCGTCGTTGCGTCGCCACGCTTTTCTTATGCAAATGGATAACGGGCATATCCGCTAGCCTAGTACCCAAAAGCCAGCACCAAAAGGCCAGCACCAAAAAGCCAGCACATTGAGTGCTGGCTTTTTAACCGATGCGAGCAGGGTTTGTTGCTGCAAGGCCGCTAGCGTTACAAGGCCGCTAGCGCGGTTTCGGCGCTAACATAATCTAGCCCTTGTGCCTCAGCAACCGCGCGATAGGTGAGTTTGCCTTGGCAGACATTGAGACCATTGCGTAAATGCTTATCGTCAAGTAATGCTTGTTTTACCCCTTTGTTTGCAATGGCGAGGGCAAACGGTAACGTTGCATTATTTAGTGCATAAGTCGATGTTTTTGGTACGCCACCAGGCATATTGGCGACGCAGTACAATACGATATCATCAACGAGGTAGGTTGGGTTTTCATGTGTCGTGGGTTTGGATGCGTCGGTGCACCCGCCTTGGTCGATAGCGACGTCCACAATGACAGCGCCTGGTTTCATTTGTTGCATAATCTCATGCGTGACTAATTTAGGCGCATTGGCACCAGGTATCAGCACGGTGCCAATCACCAAATCGGCCGCTGTTGTTGCTTTGTACACACTGTCTGCAGTCGAATAAAGGGTTTTGACGCGACCTTGGTAGATGTCGTCGATATAACGCAAGCGTTCGACATTGCGATCGATAACAATAACTTCTGCCCCCATGCCAACCGCCATTTTGGTGGCATTAAAGCCGGCAACACCGCCGCCTAAGACAACGACTTTGGCGCTTTCCACGCCAGGTACGCCACCAAGCAAAACCCCAGCACCGCCTTCGGCTTTTTGCAGGGCGTAAGCGCCAACTTGTACCGCCATGCGGCCGGCTACTTCGGACATCGGTGCTAACAGAGGTAGGCTTCCTTGGTTGCTCGTGACCGTTTCATAGGCGACAGCAATACAGCCTGATTTAATTAGGCCTTGGGTTTGCGCGACATCTGGTGATAAGTGCAAATAGGTAAATAGAATTTGGTCAGGACGTAACTGCTCGTATTCAACGGCCTGCGGCTCTTTGACCTTGATGACCATCTCCGCTTTGGCAAAAATTTCGGCGGCCGTGTCAACGACCGTTGCGCCAGCTTGTTGGTAGTCTGAGTCGGTTTTGCCGATGCCTTGCCCAGCATTTTTCTCGACAATGACTTGATGCCCAGCATTAATGAATTCACGAACACTAATGGGCGTCAGGCCGACACGATTTTCATTGGCTTTAATTTCTTTTGGTACACCGATTAACATAGTAGTTCCTCTTTGATGGTTCAAGGTAAAAAAAATTTTATCAATAGTAGACATTTATTGCCAACTCAGCAATAATAGTTTTTTAAGTGGTGGCTTAATTTATTTAAGCCAAAACCCCATTTTCTGAGTGTCACTATGCAATTACCTCCGTTAAATAGTTTGCGCGCCTTTGAGGCGGCGGCACGACACAATAGTTTTTTGCTCGCGGCCAATGAATTGCACGTGTCAGCTGCTTCGATTAGCCGTTTTATTAAGGTGCTAGAAGCCGATTTAGGGGTTCGGTTGTTTTTGCGAAAATCCAGTGGTGTCGTGTTAACTGTGGCGGGGCAGCATTATTACCATGCTATTTCGCCGCATTTGAATGCCATTGCTGATATCAGTGCGAGCCAGCGCCAGCAGCAACAGCGTCAAACGCTACATATTTTTTCTATTCCAGCAATCGCTGAGACATGGCTTGTCAGTCAATTATGGACATTTCAGCAACGCTATAAAAAGATAGAAATTAATCTCGTGCTAGACGATAGACCGCCAGACTTTTTGCGTAATGAAAACAGTATTTGGCTGCGTTATGATAGCGCTAATCAAGCGGGGTGCATTAGTTTTGCCTTGCCACAGGACAGCCTAACACTCGTTTGTAGTCCTGAGGTTGCTAAGACGCTTTCGCGGCCAGCGGATATATTCAATCATTGCTTGCTCGTGGATCTAGATTGGCAATCAGATTGGTTGGCTTGGCTTAATGCGGCTAGCTTGCCGGTTAAAATTCCTAAATGGCATACGGGTTTTGAGCGTTACAGCATGGTGATAAACGCCGCAATTGCAGGGTCTGGTGTGGCGATTGGGCATACGGCGCTGTTAAAAAGCTATTTAGACATGGGTACGTTGGTGCGCCCATTTGCGATTAATGCTAGCACCAACAAACAGTTCCTTGCTATTATCGATAATAACCAACCCACAACATCAGTTAAACATTTTATCAACTGGTTTTTAGGTTACCCTTACTACGACATCGTAAGATAAAGTGGCGAGCTGAATATCGAGCTGAATATCGAACAGAATGGCGAGGTGATTTTTGTGGTGTTTTGCAGTATGATAAAGTCCTAATTTATAGCTAATGGTAGCCTTATCCATGAAACAACCTGCAATTATTGAAACCCATATTACGCATTTACCGCTAGTTCATCGTGGCAAAGTCCGCGACATTTATGCTGTTGATGATGAGCATTTGTTGATTGTGGCAACCGATCGGTTGTCCGCGTTTGATGTGGTTTTGCCAACGCCCATTCCTGGTAAAGGCGCAATTTTGGCGCATATTTCCAACTTTTGGTTTGAAAAAACCCGTGCGATTATCCCTAATCATTGCAGTGAATTGTCGCTGCAATCGGTTTTGAATGATGCCAAGCAATTCGATACACTCAAAAACCACGCGGTGGTTGTTAAAAAGATGCATAATTTACCAGTGGAGGCCATTATGCGCGGCTATATCATTGGTTCGGGCTGGAAAGACTATCAGCGATACGGCAGTATTTCAGGCGTTCCCTTGCCTGCTGGATTGCAGCAGGCCGAAAAACTACCGCAGCCGATTTTCACCCCATCGACTAAGGCAGCGGTTGGCGAGCACGATGAAAATATCGCGTTTGAGCACGTTGTGGCTGCCGTGGGTCATGAGCTGGCCGAGCAAATGAAATCCGTGTCTACCGCGATTTATGAAATGGCCTATGCCTACGCCAAAGCCCGTGGGATTTTGATTGCCGACAGTAAGTTTGAGTTTGGTACGGATAAGGCGGGTAACTTGGTGTTAATTGACGAGGTGCTTACGCCTGATTCTTCGCGTTTTTGGGATATGGAAAGCTATCAAGTGGGTATTAGCCCACCTAGTTTTGATAAACAAATTATTCGTGACTATTTGGAGACCTTGGATTGGGATAAAACTGCACCAGGGCCTGAGCTGCCGCAAGCGGTGATTGATAATGCATTGGCGCGTTATCAGCTGGTCGAAAAGCGTTTGCTCGGCTAGCGTTTAACGGGGCAGGTTAAATTTGAGGCCATCTTTTGGTCGTTATTCGTGCAGCCATGCATCAATCAGCTGTCTAGCGATAGACTGTGAATTAGGCAAGTAACAGCGGTCGCTACCCATTTGTTGGTCGTTGGCGGCGAGTTGCCTGACGGCAGCCTTGTCGAACCATTTGGCCGCTGTTAATTCGTCTTTATTGAGATGAATAGCACGCTCGGCAGTCATCGCACGAAACCCTAGCATAAGCGAGTTAGGGAATGGCCACGGCTGTGAGCCCTGATATTGAACGGCCGACACCCGAATGCCGGTTTCTTCGAATACCTCTCGATAAACGGCTTCTTCTAAGGTTTCGCCAGGCTCGACAAAACCAGCCAACAAGGAAAAATATTGACCAGATTTGTTGCCCGATTTGCGTTTTGCATGGCTAGCCAGCAGGCATTCTGGCTGGCCATCGGCTGCGATACGTTCAACAAGGACAATAATCGTGGAATCCGTACGCGGATAACTGCGCTGTCCACACGGCAAACAGCGCATGGCATGGCCGCCTTTGATCAGGTGCGTCGTCGCACCACAAGCGCCACAAAATTGATGCGTTTGTTGCCAGTGAAAGAGGGCTCTGGCATGTGCCAAGATAGCGGCTTCGTGGGCTGAAATAATGGCGCTTACAGCACGTAAATCTAGTAATGTATGCGCTTGTAGCCATGGGTAAACGCGCGCCAGTTCGCCAGTGGTATCTGTTTCATGTGTTGTTTTGGCCACGGCTATATTTATCGCAAAATAAGGGGCGTTATTGTCGTAACCAAGGAGAGCAAACGGCGTTATTGCTTGTATGGCAGGCGGCAATTCAGCGTAAGAAAACGTGGCGCGAAAAGTTGTGGGTGTTGCAGGTGTTACAGATGCGACAGGTATTGTGTCACCTGCAATCACATGCTGTGACTGATAGAGTAGCGTAATGCGAGCATTGGCGGAGCGATACATGGCGCTGAGTTCAGTGGCTGAATAGCGGTCATTGTGGCTGCGGTTTAGCGGTGAGCCACAAAAGAGCAAGGGCGGTTGTCTGTTGTTAAGCTTCATTGGATAGCATGTAAATGGGTTAAATGGATTGTAAGTGAATTGTAAATGGATTACATGGTTAAACTACATAAACAGCAATGCGCAGGGAAACAGGGTGTCAGCAGATAATCTGTTAGCAGACAATCCGTTAGCCAAAGGCAGTTTCAAGGCGTCGTTTAAAGTCGGGTAGTGAGAAGTCGTAATTTTGCGTGCCATGCTGTTCAACCTGATACGCTGCACATAGCGCGGCCATTTTGCCTGTTGTGTGCCAATCAAAACCATGCAAAATACCATAAATTAAGCCTGCACGATACGCATCGCCACAGCCCGTTGGGTCAAGCGGTTGCGTTACCGTCGCCACGGGGATGGTCGTTATTTGGTTATCGTGATAGATGCGCGATCCCTGGTCGCCTTGGGTGATAATGATGGCGGTTGTCGTGCTGACAAGGCTTTGAATGGGCCGTGCTATTTTTTCACTGAGTAGGGCGGACTCATAATCATTGCAAATGAGGTAGCTAGCACCTGAAATTAGTTGCTCAATGGCGGCTTTGTCGAGCACTGGTAACGCTTGGCCTGGGTCGAAAATATAAGGAACGCCCAATGATTGTAATCGCGCGCTGTGTGCCAGCATGGCATCAGGTGCATCTGGGCTAATAATGGCTAGTCGCCAGTCGTTAGCAAACACAGAATTATCAGCCGCGTGTACCATGGCGCCAGGGTGAAAGCTATTAATCTGGTTGCCAGCGATATCAGTGGTTAAAAAGCATTGCGCACAATATTCATTGGGTACGTTGACAATGCCACGTGTGTTCAAGTTTAGGCGAGTTAAATGCGCATGATAAGGCGAAAAATCAGAGCCAACGGTGGCAAAAATAATCGGTGATAAGCCTAACAGCTGCATGGCATAAGCAATATTGCCTGCTGTGCCGCCGAATTCTTTGCGCATCTCAGGGGTGTAAAAAGACACGCTAAGTTCGTGCATTTTTTCGGGCAAAAGGGACTCGGCAAAGCGCCCTTCGAACCGTAAAATATAGTCATAAGCGATTGAACCGCAGACGGCTATTTGCATGGTAATTTATCGGTAGATTTGTTTAGCAAGTGGCGTAAATTCATCCGAGGTAATGAGGATGAATTAATTGACACTGATGGCATTTTTATGGTCGTGCTTTACGGTAAACATGGCTTCGTCAGCGCGATGCAATGCGTCTTCAACGCTGATATCATCATGGTGATAAACAGAAATACCGATGCTAATAGTTAGCGCCTGACAACCGCGATCGCCACCGTAGACTTTTAGCATTGCTTGAATGCGCTTGGCAAATTCTTCGCCAACTTGTTCGTTAGCGTTAGCTAGCAGGACGACAAACTCATCGCCTCCCCAGCGACAGACGATATCTGACTGGCGAACACTGTTTTTTAAGTAATTGGCAAAGGCGCTGAGTGTTTCATCACCCGCTTTGTGTCCGTATTGGTCATTAATGCGTTTAAAGTCATCGACATCCATGAGTACTAAACAATAAGGTGAGTGGTCTGTTTTGGCGCGTTCAAATTGTTTTTGGGCGGAAATCATAAAGGCACGACGGTTAAGAATATGGGTTAAATCGTCGTGGCTAGCCATACGTTCGAGCTTGGCTCTTTCGGCCAAATTGCGTGAAACACAATGGAAACTACCGTAAGCCATCAGCGCCAAGCCAACGGCTTGGGTAATGTCGCGACAAAAAACGGTCAAATAGGTGTCAAAAAGGTAAAGTTCCGACAAAAAACCGCCAACTAAAGAAAAGTAAAACAAACCGACACCCAGCATAAAAAGCCGTTCATAATTGCGTTTTTTCCAGCCTCTCACAACAGATAATAGGCATATCCAAACCCAAAGCACAACGGCGCTAATGGCTTGCGCAAAAAATCTTGTGATGCTGACTTCCTCAACTGGCTGCGCTAACCATGCGGTCAGTATAATGCCGATGAGCGTGAAAATTGATATCACTAAGGCGGGGAACAATTTGGCAAAAGGTATTGTCATTTATCTACTGTATATCTGTTGTATATCTACTTGCTTTTCTAATTAACGCGTTATTAGTTGGTTGAAATATTAATAAAAATGCATCAATAGGCGTTTAAATCAAAGCATTAATCACCTATCATGGCACCCAACTATCGCGCCCAACTACCGCTTTATGCTCACTGGAAAAGAGACAGAAAGCACAACTATCTATACTAGCAAATCTATTCAGTAATAGGTAGTTAATTTTCGTCATATCTTTTTCAGTATGCTGTAGTTAATGTGTCATTTTTCCGTTCTGCCGTGGGCATTCTGCACGGATGCACTCTACGCGGATGCATCCTACATTGGCGTATCTGTAAATGGCATGACAGCATCAATCGTCTCTGACTGCAAGGTAAGCATTAATAAACGGTCTAATCCGATGGCGACACCTGCACAGTCAGGCATGGTCTTTAGTGCGTCAATTAATAGCGTGTCGTGTGGTATTTGGCTTTTTTTGGCAGCTTGGCGTCGCGTGTTGTCCTGTACAAAACGTGCTTGCTGCTCGTTGGCGTCGGTCAGTTCGTCAAAGCCATTGGCAAGCTCAACGCCTTGGTAATAAAGCTCAAATCGTTTGGCAACGATAAAGCCTTCGGCATTGGTCTTTTTTTTGGCAAGCGCTGCCATGCTAGCAGGATAGTCGTATAGAAACGTTAGTTGCTTTTGCCCTAGTGTCTTTTCAATAAATGAGACCATCAAGCAGTCTAGCCAAGCATCTCGGCAATCACCCAGCTGTGGGTCATAACCGAGTAAAGCAATGGTTTTTTGTTGTAAGTTTATCAAATCATCCGCCAAGGGGTGTATGCCAATTCGCCCAAAGGCGTCGGTATAGCTGATTATTTCAACAGGCAAATCAGACAGATTAGGGTTAATTGCTTTGAGTAGTGCTGCCACTTCGTCTATTAGCTGTGTGAGGGTAAACCCAACACGGTACCACTCTAGCATCGTAAATTCACAGCGATGTCGGCGGCTGGGTGGTTCGTCGCGAAAGACTTTGGTAATTTGAAAGCAATCACATTGAAACTGACTGATCCAGCGCTTCATAGCAAACTCTGGCGAAGTCTGTAAAAAATGTTGGCGTCCTTGATAAGTGAGCGATAAGCTATCAATGTGTAAATCGGTGCTACCGTAAGGTGACAATAGTGGCGTCTCGATTTCTGCCACGTTACGCGCCCCAAAAAACTGGCGAATGTCTTGATACATCGCCATTCTGGCCTTCATGACTAGCTGTTTATTCATTGATTGTTCTCGTTGCTGTGTTGGTGACTTAACCGTCGTTTTGGGGGTTATATTTTGGGGCTTTATTGTAAAGACTTTTCGCGTATTTTGAAACAAGACGCTTACAGTCTTGTGCTTAGTCTCGTCAAACGTGAGATTGCTCGTTATAATGGGACAATGCGTAGGTTTGTTAGGCAGGTGGCTGGCAGATTCGGCTGGTGGATTGCTGGCACGGATTGTTGAGACTGCTTGCTTTTGATTATCTCTTAAAATAAATTATAAAAAAACAATAAGATGAATATTAATACAGTGGTGACAGCCCCATATGCCGATCAATGCCCTGGTACGTCAGGCTTGCGTAAAAAAACGCAAACCTTTATCACGCAAGCCAATTATTTGGAAAACTATATTCAAAGCTGCCTGTGTGTTGTTGATGTGGATAAGCATCAGCCCATCATTATTGGGGGTGACGGTCGATATTACAATGATATCGCTATCCAGCAAACCATCCGCATTGCCTTAGGTAATGGATTTACTGATATTCGTGTTTGTCAGCGGGGGCTGCTATCGACACCAGCTTGTTCGCATTTGATTCGTCATTGTCAGGCAACGCTTGGGTTTGTCTTTAGTGCCAGTCATAACCCAGGGGGTGAAAACGGCGATGTCGGTATCAAGCTGAATGTCGCTAACGGTGGGCCTGCACCTGTGAGTCTGACGGATGAAATCTATGCCTATAGCCAGCAAATTTCACATTATGTGATTGCCGACACCGCCGATATTGACTTGATGGATTGCCAATATTATCGATTTGGCGAAGCGAGGGTGGCGGTGATTGATGGCGTTGGTGATTATGTTAAGCTCATGCAGTCATTGTTTGATTTTGCATTAATCCGCGATTATTTGACATCAAACCGCCTGCAATTCGATGCGATGCATGCCATTACTGGCCCTTATGCAAAGGCTATTTTTGTCGATTGTCTTGGTGTTGATGCCAATGATATTTTAAACGCAACCCCATTGCCTGATTTTGCGGGGCAGCACCCTGACCCTAGCCCAACGACGGCCAAAACACTGTATAACACGGCGATGAGTCCTGACTGTCCGTTTAGTTTATTGGCGGCTTCTGATGGCGATGGTGACCGCAATATGATTGTCGGGCACAAGCTATTTGTCAATCCTAGTGATTCATTGGCCGTGATTGCCGCAAACCATACCGCCATTAAGCAATTCCAATCATTACCATTTGTTGGTGTTGCCCGTTCATTGCCGACCAGTCGAGCGGTGGATGTGGTGGCAAATGCATTAGGCATTGATTGCTACGAGACACCCACTGGCTGGAAGTTTTTTGGTAATTTGCTCGATGCGAATCGGATCAATCTTTGTGGCGAAGAGAGTTTTGGTACTTCAGGGCATCATATTCGCGAAAAAGATGGTATTTGGGCCGTGCTTTGCTGGTTGAGCATTCTCGCAACGCAAAAACAATCGGTTAGCGCGGTGATGCAAAGTCACTGGGCGCGGTTTGGTCGGCATTACTATGCGCGTTATGATTTTGAAGGGCTATCGGTGCAAGCAGGCGAGCAAATACTGGCAGACTTGACACAAAAAGACACCAAGTCCTTGCAATTTAACCAGCAAGACTGCACCGAGTTAGGGCATTTTTCCTACACCGACCCCACCAATCAAAGCCATATCAGCCACCAAGGATATCAGGTAAAATTTGGTGAATCCGCGCGGTTTGTTGTACGCTTATCAGGAACAGGTACGGTGGGTGCGACCTTGCGGTTGTATTTAGAGGTGTTTGATAGCGACTTTATGCAGCAACCCGACGTCGTCGTTGCACCACTGGCGCAGCACGCATTGGCATTTATTGACTTGGCGCGTTATCACCATACGACACAACCCACAGCGATAGTGTGTTAGTGGCTCGCGCTGCATAAAAACGAGAAACGAGTAAAAAATGACAATAACTTACCGTACATCATGGATAAAATAATCACACAGCAATTGACAGACATTGCTAACACGTTTAGGGAGCGTCATTTGTGCGCGTTGTTCGAGGCAGACCCTAGTCGTGGTCGCCGTTATTACGTAGAAACTGCTAATTTGTGGCTTAATTATTCGCGCAACCATCTGGATGATAGCGCAATTGAACACTTACTAATGCTCGCCAATAAAAGCGCATTGGATGAAAAGCGACAGGCACTTTTTAGCGGTGAAACGTTAAACCAGAGTGAGACACGTGCGGCAAAGCATACGTTACTGCGTGCGCCCTTAAAACCGCATGATGCAGATAGCGTTGAAATCCATCAAGTGCTTAAGCAAATGGCCAGCTTCGTTGCCGATATTCAGTCTAATCAAATCATTGCCGATACCGTCATTACCGATGTCGTTTGTATTGGGATTGGTGGTTCAGAGCTGGGAACTCGCATCGTTCATCAGGCATTGTCTGCTAGTATGCGGCCACGGGTTCAGCTACATTTTTTAGCCAATATCGATGGCACAGCGGCCAAAAGTGTGATGCGCCGAGTGACCAAAGAAAGCACCTTGTTTTTAATCACATCCAAAACATTTACCACGATTGAAACCTTGCAAAACTTTGCGACGCTAAAAGCCTGGTTTACCCAAGACTTTACCGAGCAGGCGTTTATGAAGCGTTGTTACGCTATTACCGCAAACCCAGATGCGGCTATCGATTTGAAATTTGAAAATAAACAGATTTTTAAGTTTTGGGATTGGGTAGGCGGGCGTTTTTCTTTGTGGTCTGCGGTTGGTTTGCCTATTGCGATAGCTTATGGCATGGAGACCTTTAGTGAGCTGCTTGCGGGGGCAAATCAAATGGATGGGCATTTTTTGCATACGCCGTTTCATGAAAATCTGCCCGTTATGTTGGCGTTGATTCATATTTGGTATGGCAATTTTCTCGGCTACCCCACGCGCGCTGTAATTCCGTATGCACAAAAGCTAGAAAAATTTCCTGCGTATCTACAACAATTAGAAATGGAAAGCTTAGGCAAGTCCATTGATATTGAGGGGCAACGACTGCAATACCCCACGTCACCGATTATTTGGGGCTCAGCTGGGAGCAACGGCCAACATGCGTTTTTTCAGCTGCTTCACCAAGGCAGTCAAATCGTCCCCGTGGATTTTATCGCGGCGCTCGAGCCCGAGCATGAATTTGTCGACCATCACAATGCACTACTCGCGAATTGTTTGGCGCAAAGCCAGACGTTAATGACAGGTGGTGCGATTGATAAGAAAGAGCACGGTCATTTTAATGGCAACCGCCCCAGTAATTTTATTTTGATGCAAAAGCTCACGCCTTTTTGCTTGGGGCAATTGCTCGCGCTGTATGAGCATAAGGTGTTTACGCAAAGCGTTATTTGGAATATTAATGCGTTTGACCAGTGGGGTGTTGAGCTGGGTAAGCGCATTGCCAGTGATATTTTGGCGCATCAGACGCCAAATCGCCCAATGACATTTGCGGATATCCAAGCTACTTTTAGCCATCCGCATTGCGCCGATGGTAAAAATACCCCTGACTGTGATGATAGCGCGTGATGCATCAGTGTCATGAGCGTGAGATAGCACGTCAAATAAAATTGAGCAAGCGTCCTACGCGTGATATCGAGATTCTTTACGAAGATGCAGATATTATTGCTGTCGATAAACCTGCGTGGTTATTGTCGGTGCCTGGTAGAGGGGTTGATAAATTAGATAGCGTGGCCTATCGTGTGCAGCAACGCTATCCTGGTGCAGAAGTCGTCCATCGCCTCGATTGGGCGACTTCTGGATTGATGATTATGGCGCGTAATAAAACGGCGCAACGCCATATCAATAAGCAGTTTGAAGCGCGTTTAACACAAAAGCGTTATATTGCCATTGTCTATGGGTTAGTCGAGCCGTCAGAGCAAACAGTCGAGCTGCCGCTGCGCTGCGATTGGGACAACCGCCCACGGCAGATCGTGGATTTTGAGCAGGGAAAGCCAGCAACCACCATCATAAAGGTTGATAAGCCAATTGATTATCAGGGGCAACCCGCAACTCGGTTAATCTTAACCCCGATTACCGGGCGCTCGCATCAATTGCGCGTACACTGCCAACAGATCGGGCATTTTATCATTGGCGATGAGCTGTATAGCCCTGAATCGTTGCGCCATCTATCGCCAAGGCTGTTGCTACACGCTGAGTGGCTACAATTAATGCACCCGTCAACCGATAAGCCGATTGAGTTTATTTGTGCTTCGCCTTTTTAGCAAATGGTTAAATAATCCTTGTTTGTTTTTGTAGACTACTTTCTATGTCCGTGTTAAAATTTTACGCCTAAGGTGCTAAAGTAATAAAATACTTAGATGTTAAAAGCAAATGATGATTTAATGGCGGCGAATTAACCTATAGTGCTAATAGCTGTTGGTTAGGCGTCTGAAAGGTGCCGATACGGAAAAACGAAAAAACGGAAATAGAGGAACAGCATATGAACATAAAAAGCAAGCTAGTTATCTTAGGGTTGGTCGCTACAACATGGCTAGGTACTGTCAAAGCCGATTTTATTGCGGTTGCACATCGTAATTTTGACGCAGGAGCAGTGGGCTCGTTGTTTATCTTTGGCGCAGAAGGCGTGACCGGAACAATATCCAGCCTAGACGGCGGTATGGATCAGTCTTTTACCATTCCTGCGGGTGGCGTGTTGCAAGTCCCAGTGAATCAAATTCGATTTTTTCAATCCGCTGAGGTTGATAGCACGCTAGGCCGGGCTTTATTAATATCATCTGTTGATCCGATCAGTGGATATATGCTGAATCGAAGAACCGCCACAACTGATATGAGTTTTTTGCTCGACATTCCAGGACTAGGCACGACCTATCGCTTAGCAACTTATAACGTGCAGGGTAATCTCAATACGCAGTTTTCAATCACTGCAGTCAATGACAATACGACCGTCACAATCACACCAACCGCTGCGCTCACCTCAGGTCAGCCAGCGGATACGCCTTTTAGCCGCACGTTGAATGCGGGTGAGTCGTTTTATTTTGAAAGTGCGCAAGATTTGACGGGCAGTCTGGTAACCGCGGATAACCCAGTGGCAGTATTTAGTGGCAATGTCTGTGCGAATGTCCCGACTGGCGTTTCTGCCTGTGACCACTTGTTTAGCCAGCTACCACCCGTTAATAATTTTGCGGATACTTTCGTGATCCCTGAGACTGCCTTAACGGGTAGCGTGGGTGACATTGTTCGTGTTGTCGCGCATGAGGATAATACGGACGTTACGATTAACGGGACGTTGGTGGCGACGCTTATGGCAGGTGAGTTTTATGAACATGATGCTACCAGCGATACAGTGATTGAAACGTCAAGTCCAGTATTGACGATGCAGTACTTAAAAGGAAAAGGGGCGACTGGCAACGGAGACCCAGCGATGTCGTTTATGCCAGGGGCTAATCAACTGTTGGATACTTATGTCTTTAGCACCCCAACGGGGACCGCAGTTTTTGATCAAAACTTTCTAAATATTGCAATACCCGACAGTGCATTGGGCAGTTTGGTATTAAATGGCGTGTCTGTAGATACCAGTGGCTTTGCACCGATTGGAACGAGTGGGTTTAGCTCGGGTAATATCGCGATCCCCGCTGGTGTAGGTGAAATCGAAGCCAGTGCGCCTTTTGTATTGTCAATCTCAGGCTACTCTCAAGCAGATAGTTATTTGACTTTGGTTGGCACAACTTTTTCATCGGGTGCCTCGCCTGAACCGCCTAGCGGCGCGGTTAGGCCTGTACCAGCTACGTCTTGGTCGTTCATGTTGCTGGCGTTATTTGTGTTTGCTAAGATAGCAGCCCTTCAACTGAAAAGATATCCACAGCTTAAATAAAGTAAATAAGGCCGTTATAGCTGTCATCGTTGCATTAGCTGTTTATTGATGCATAAGTGCCTATAATGTGGATTTTTTTACTGGGTCTTTACTGGTGGCTTTACGTGTAATTATGCATAAGAACGAGATACAGCTGTCACAATGGGAATTAGTAATAGGCCGGCACTTAAGCCGATGATGCCATCGAAAAAGGCGGTGGATAGCCAATTTAATGCGCCTGTTTGGGCGATTAACGTGGCAATGTGTTTGATGCTGTCATAGGGGAAGTGCCAGCCTAATTCATGCGCGCCATGAGTCAAAATTGAACCACCAACCCAAAGCATTGCCGCGGTGCCGACAACGGATAATACCAGCATCACATAGGGCATGGCTTTTACCAATGTGCGTCCAATGGCTTTTAATATGCCGTGGCGTTTTTCTGTAGATAATGTCAGGCCAATGTCATCCATTTTAACAATCAGTCCCACTACGCCATAGACGGCGGCGGTAATGACAATGGCAATGATGGCCAATGCCCCTGCGCTTTGCCATATATTGCCATCTGGGATAGCGGATAAGGAAATGGTCATGATTTCAGCGGATAGAATAAAATCCGTCTTGATGGCACCGCGCACACGACTTTCTTTTAAATGCGCAGGGTCTTTGACGGTTAAATCGGCTTCGACAATTTCGTTTTCATGTGGCCGTAAAAGGTGATATATTTTTTCGGCGCCTTCAAAGCATAAATACAAACCGCCTAACATTAATAAGGGTGTGATTAACCACGGGATATAGACATCTAATAAAATCGCGATGGGTAAGAGGATAATGAGCTTGTTGAAAAAGGAGGCTTTGGCAATTTTCCAAATGATGGGCAGTTCGCGTTTTGGCGCTAAGCCATGTACATATTTTGGTGTAACGGCGGCATCATCAATGACCACGCCGGCGGTTTTTGAGCCCGCTTTGGCGGCCATGCTGGTGATGTCGTCTAAATTGGTGGCAGCAAGTTTTGCTATTGCTGCGACATCGTCTAATAAAGCCAGTAAGCCACTCATGTGTTTTTACCCATGTATTTTCCTCAGGTCAATTAAACTGCCAATCAGCTGTCAATCAGCTGTCAATCAGCTAGCGGCTAGTTTACCATGTATTTGGTGCGAGGAGTGTCGATGGGTGTCGGGCTGGATTGATTTCGGTATTGACGGCCAAGTGTTTTAAATATTCATATACATATCACTAATTTAAATCATTTATCGATTGAAAAGCTTACGAAAAAGCGGTATGATGTTAGGTAAATAGTCATAAAATCAATCTGTTGCATACAGAATAAAGATTAAGCATTTGTATGATTTTTGCTTAATATTTATGGTAAAAAATCGAATAAGGTTTTTAAAGTTAGTTTATTAGGTATTATTAGGTAATTCAAGAAAAAGAGGATAGTAACCATGCAGCTAAAACGAAAAAAAATTCACACTTATATTGCACTGCTTGCCGTCAGCAGTGCACCACTTTATGTGCTCGCCGTCGATGAATGCGGTATCGGCGCAGCAGTGACCTGTTCTGACCCCTCGTATACGGCAGGGATTACCTATAATAACCAAGATGCAGGATTGACGCTGACTTTGGACAATGCGGCAACCACGATTAGTAACGGTGGTGATCGCGGTATCGATATCAGAGCCACTAACGCAGGTACGGGCGATATTATTGTCAATGCGGATCTATTTTCGTCGATTACCACCGCGAATAATGGTCGTCAGGGTATTTTTGTCCGCAACCAAGGCTCGGGTAATTCGACCGTCAATCTCGGTGGGACGGGGATGATTGATACCACAGGGAATGGTGGTTATGGTTCGCGTATATTCAATGCGCTAGGCAATGCGGCTAGCGTTATCGATGGTGTGACTGTCACTACAGTAGGGCAACAAGCCTCTGCTGTGTCCTCAGACATTGATGGCAGTACGTCGGAAACACTCACCACGAGTACCGAAATGCAATCGGGAACGATTAGTACGGGCGACGCAGGCAATATTGGCGTGACGAATACGGTTACAGCGGGGCGTTTTTCATCGGGTATTCGCGCGCGACACGACTCGGGCGGTCTATCAACGGCGACAATGACAGGTGGGGCTATTACGACTTATGGGTTTAATGCGCCAGCAGTCAATGCGAGCCAAAGCGATACGGGCGGCATTGCAACAATGCCGTTTGCTACCACCGCAAATTTGTCAGGCGGCACGATAACGACCCGAGGTGGCGCGGGGCACGGTGTATTTTCGCGCTCAGATGTTGGCTTAGGCGATGTTATTGCCAATGTCACGGGGGGGAGTATTACGCTTGACTACAGTGGGACATTCGATACCTCGTCGGCGGTCTTTGCCTTTAATAATGTGTTAAATGCCAATGGCACCGGCAATACCGAAATTAACTTTTCTGATGCAACGGCGACGACCACAGGAGATCTGACCACAGGGCTTAAGGCATGGAATCGATTCAGAGCAGCAGGCAACGGTGGTGATACAACGGTGACCGTCGGTGACAATGCCACAGTAACAACCGACGGCGCTACAGGTGCGGGAGTTATTGCGTTGTCTGATCAGAATAATACCAGCGTTAGTGTTGCAGAGTCATCCACCATTACCAGCTCAGGTGCTGGCGCGGTTGGTCTCGCTGCGGTTGGTAATACGTCAGTTACTGTCGATATAGATGGTACGGTCACAGGGGGTGATGCAGGGGATGTCGATGTGTTTTACCGCAGAAATACGTCTGTCACGGGCGTGACGCGTCTTGTCAGCGCCGGTGGTAATGGCTCAGGGGTGTTGGTTGGTTCTGGTGCTTTCGATGGTTCAACGGATGCATTTACGGCCAATACAAACCCTGTGACGGTTAACGTCAATGCCACCGCCGATGTGTCTGCTGATTCAGGCTATGGCATTATTGCTGAAAGCGGGAATGTCACCATAAACCACCAAGGCGCGGTAGCAGGATTTATTGACTTGGCGAGTGGTGATGATGTTTGGAATTGGACAGCAGGCAGTTTCGATACGGGGTCTTTTTTGGGTGGCGACGGCAGTGATACTGCAAATATTAGCGGTATAGGCGCTACCGAGCTCTCTGCGGTTGTCTTGCTTGACGGTGGCGATGATGTGGATTCAGCCAATGGTATGGTGGATACACTTAATTACGATGGTATTACAGGCGATGCCCCTGATATGATGAATTGGGAATTAACCAATGTCATTAATGGTGCTAATGTGACTTTTGCCAATAATTTTGAAACGGAGATACTCACTAATGATAGCGCAAGTACCGCAGTGCTGGCCGATGCCTTAACCATCACGGGTGATGTGGTGAATGACGGGACAATGAATATGCAAAGCGGTACGGCAACCGGCACAGCAACGATTGACGGGAATTTGACGGGTATTGGCACGCTAACCATTAGCGTTGATGTGAGTAGCGCTAACGCAGCCGATGTATTGACCGTGACAGGTGACAGCACAGGCGCCAGTATTGTCATTGATCCGACACCGATTTCAGCAGACCCAGCAACAGGTATTAATGTATTAGTGGCAAGGGTCAACGGCACAACCGCAGTGGGGGATTTTACGTTACCAGGCGGTGCGACAAGCCTAGATATTAACGGTGTTACTTATGATTTGGTTTTGATTGGTAATAACTGGTTTTTAAGCACTGGGCTTAATAATCCTGCAAATATTCCAAGCACGTCTGTTTGGGCCTTGTTAGCCGCTATGTTGGCGATGGCGACAATGGTCATGGCGACAGTGACAACGGCTGGGCGTAGACAGGCTCGTCAATGCGCTGAATAATATAGAGGAAACCTAATTGTAAAATTTCTTCGAGTTGTTTACAGTGTTTTGTATAATGTGATTTTTATTACCATGGAGTTAACGATGCGGCTTTCCAAATTTTTCATCCCGTTTATTTGTAGTGTCTCTGGTATTGTGCATGCTGCCTGCTCTAGTGATGACGGCACCCGCTTTTTAGCCACAGCGGGGGACACTTGTACAGCCGCGCAACCGACTTACACATTTAGCATCAACGTTGGTGGAACAATTGATGCCCGAGATGTAGGTACCGTTCTTAATATCACTGCGCCTAATATTACTTCCACTAACCCTACTGGAAGTGGCTCACCGTATGCGTTAACAACAAGCACCGATGCGATAATTAATGTCAGTGGAAACTTTACCGGTAATGTGAATGGATTAAATGGTCGTGTTATCGCCGTTTTTAATCCAAGTACAGTTAACATTGCTGGGGATGCTATTTTAAATCACACTGGCAGCCAAGGTGCTGGAATTCAATTATTCGGCGCAGACGCAAATTTAACTATAAATGGAACCACAACTGTCACAGCAACAACAGGAACCACGGGAGCTGATGGTATGCGCTTGACTGGCACCAGCGAATTCGGTGGTGATGTCGTCGTAAATGTTGCCAATTATATCACCGGTATTTCAGCATCCAGTGAATCTGCCCAGTTTTTAAGTAACTTAACACTTACAGCGGACTCAATGAGGAACGGTGGACTAAATAATACAGGGGCAACTGTCACTGTCGCTGGCAACTTAACCATCGATACTCGTAATACAGTTAACGATGGGGATCAAGTGCATGCAATTAATGCGACAGGGGGTATTTTAACTGTCAATGGCATGAGTACACTTACCACTGAATCAATTGACTCACATGGTATCGTACTATCTGGTGCAAATACAGCAGTCGGATTAGAGGATATAGCTAGCTCGATTGCTACCCAAGGCGATGATGCTCATGGTATATTTTTCTCCAGCACAGCAGGCATTGTCGCCATCGGACAGTCTGCTACCAGTTTGACTGGCCCTATTGTTGCCAATAGCGGGGAGATTATTACTAACGGTGCTAACGCTAATGGTATCGACTTAAGTACAGCAACTGTTGGTGTGACTGTTGACAATAATGGTGCTATCACAAGTAATAATGGGTTTGCTATTTTGGGCAGCTCGCAAGACGACACCGTAAATTTAATCGCAGGCACCGTCACAGGTGATATTAACTTAGGTGACGGTTCAGATACGTTGAATTACACAGGCGGCGCCATTAATGGACAATTAAACGGCGGTGATGGTGTGAGCTCAGCCGATGGCATGGTGGATACGCTTAATTACGATGGATTAACGATTACTGCCCCTGATATGATGAATTGGGAGTTAACCAATGTCATTAATGGTGCTAATGTGACTTTTGCCAATGATTTTGAAACGGAGACACTCACCACGGATAGCGCGAGTACCGCAGTGCTCGCCGATGCCTTAACCATCACAGGTGATGTGGTCAATGACGGCACGATAAATATGCAAAGCGGCACGGCAACCGGCACAGCAACGATTGACGGTAACTTGACGGGCAGTGGCACACTGGCAATCAGCATTGATGTAGGCGCAGACATCGCCGATGTATTGACCGTGACAGGTGACAGCACAAGCGCTAGCATTGCGATTCACCCTAATCCCATCAGTGCCGTCCCTGCAACGGGTAATGATGTGCTCGTTGCGACCGTCGACGGCACAACCGCCGCAGGTGATTTTACCCTGCCTAATGGCACCACCATGCAAACCATTAACGGCGTGACGTATGAATTAGTCTTGGTGGGCAACAACTGGTTTTTACGCGCCAACGGTACACCAACCAGCAATTCACCTGCGGCTATTCCAAGCACGTCTGTTTGGGCCTTGTTAGCCGCTATGCTCGTGATGATGTTCGCGGCGATGGCAGCAATGGTCATGACGACAACGAGAACGACAGCGACAACGGCACGGCGTTTTCGCTAATTTAAAAACCAATCAGTTGGTAAATGATGGTCTGTTGATTAGATGGACCATCATTTTTTTGGTTGGTAATAAGTGGTTGGTCATAAAGTCAGCGTTCCTGTGGTAGCGTTCATGTGGTTATCAATACCCGAGTTGCGAAAACACACCTTATCAGTTGGGTGTTTTTACGTTATACTGTGGCTTTTTCAAAGGTCGCTGCAAGGGGTCGCTATACGTCATGACAAATAAATCTGCTAAACCGCTAACTGCCAATCCGCCAATTGCCAAAACAGCGATTGCCAAAACAGCGATTGCTAAGCGGTTCCGTGGGTTCTTACCTGTGGTTGTGGACCTGGAAACAGGTGGGTTTGATGCGAATAAGCATGCGCTTTTGGAGCTAGCGGCTGTTGTGCTTGATATGGATGAGCGCGGCAATTTGTTTAAAAAACACACCATCCATGCGCATGTAAAGCCATTTGCTGGCGCAAGCATTGATCCAGCGGCATTGCAAGTCAATGGCATCGTGCCAAATCATCCCCTGCGCATCGCCAAAGACGAAAAACAAGCCCTGACAGAGCTGTTTAGCGGGCTAAAAAAACACCTAGCCGAAGCAGGTTGCTCACGGGCCATTATGGTGGCGCACAATGCGATGTTTGATTTGGGTTTTTTGCAAGCTGCAGTAGCACGTTGCCAGATTAAAGATTCGCCATTTCATTCGTTTAGCACGTTTGACACCGTGACTTTGGGCGGTGTAATGACAGGGCAAACGGTGCTTTCACGGATTGCCGAGCAGTGCGGCTTAGATTACGATACAGCCAAGGCGCACGGCGCAAAATATGACGCCGAATTAACCGCAGATATTTTTTGTCAGTTGGTGAACCGTGTTGGTTTTTCAGCTGATTAGACAGGGTTTTGGATAAGGTGAGTTTGATAGGGTGAACGCTTGATGAAAAATGTCCTAATCGTTGCACCTGCGTGGGTAGGTGATATGGTAATGGCGCAAACACTGTTTCAACGGTTAAAGCAAGGTCCGACGCAACAGCTCAGTATTCTAGCGCCAAACTGGACAGCCGCAGTGGCTGCGCGCATGCCAGAGGTGGATGAAATAATCCCTGCCAACTACCAACATGGTGAATTAGCACTGAAGTCGCGGTATCAGTTGGGTGTATCGTTGCGTGACCGATTTGATACGGCCATCGTATTGCCGCGCAGTATGAAATCGGCATTGATTCCGTTTTTTGCCAAAATCCCCCGTCGGATTGGTTATTTAGGCGAGTTTCGCTACGGCGTGATAAATGATTGTCGGTTGTTAGATAAAAAACGATTGCCGCGGACGGTGGATCGGTTTGTTAATTTAGGTGGTGAGATTTCGTTAGCATTACCTGAGATTGGTGTTCCTGCGTTACGAGTTGACAGCAAAAACCAAAGCCAATTAGCAGAAAAACACCAGCTACGTGCCCCTATATTGGCGCTGTGTCCTGGCGCGGAATACGGTCCGTCAAAGCAATGGCCAGCGGCGAATTTTGCAGCGGTGGCAAAGGTAGCGATGGCGGCGGGGTACCAAGTAATCGCGCTGGGTAGCGCCAAAGACAAATCGCTTATCGCTACGATTCAAACCGACGCACCTGCTGTGATTAATCTAGCAGGACAGACGAACATTGTTGATGCTATTGATTTGTTAGCGTTATCTGATGCGGTGCTGACCAACGATTCAGGCTTAATGCATATTGCGGCCGCCGTTGGCGCGAATGTGTATGCCGTATATGGTTCGACAACACCGAATATGACGCCGCCACTGACAAAAAAAGCGATGATTTTTCAGCATGAGACACTGGCTTGCCGACCGTGTTTTAAGCGCCAATGCCCATTACGTGGCGATGCGCGAATGCAATGTATGAAACACACAACGCCCGCTAAGGTTTGGCAAGCCATGCAGGAGGAATTGCCATGCGAGTTCTCTTAGTTAAAACGTCATCGCTAGGTGACGTGGTGCACACACTGACACCGTTGTCAGTGTTAAAACAGCAGCGTCCTGAATTGCGTATTGATTGGTTGGTAGAGTCTGGTTTTGCCGATATTGCAGCGCTCGCGCAAGCGCAAGGTGATATTGAAAACGTCATCGAAGTGAATTTTCGTGCGTGGCGACGTGAAAAACCGGTCGGTTTTTTTTGGCACCCCGAATTAAAGCAATTAAAAGCCCACCTACGACAACAGCACTACGACTTGGTGATTGATGCACAAGGGTTGCTGAAATCTGCTTATCTGGCGAAGTTGGCAGGCGCGCCGATTTCAGGGTTTGATAAAGCCAGTGCGCGCGAACCACTAGCAACCGTTTTTTATCAACGCGGTTATGCCGTTGAACGTCGCCAGCAGGCGGTTTATCGGTTGCAAAAGTTATTTGCACAGATTTTTGACTATCCGCCAGTGCTGGATATGCCGCCCGTTTCATTAGAAAAAACACCCTCAGTAATATTCGATAAGCGGGTCGATAAACGCCCAACAGCGTTAATCTTTCACGGCACAACGTGGGACAATAAACGCTACCCTGATGCGCATTGGAAAACGCTGATTGCCAAGCTGTCGAATCAATTTGACGTGCAGGTTGCGCACGGCAATGAGGAGGAAAAACAGCGAGCAGAAGCGTTGGTTAGTGAGTGTCAGCATGCGCACGTGCTACCCGCGTGTACACTAGCGGAAATGATGGCGCGCATACAGGCAGCCGATGCAGTGATTAGCGTTGATACAGGGCTTGCGCATATGGCCGATTATTTTGGGGTGCCTGCTGTCGCACTATTTGGTCCAACGAATCCACGATTAACTGGGCTTATTCGTCAATCCAGTCAAAATTTAACGGGGTTGGTGGCTTGCGCGCCGTGTATGCAGCGTCAGTGTTACAAGCCCGAAAGTGGCTTTGCGCCTTGCCTATGGGAAATCACCCCCGAGCGCGTTTTGGCGGCACTTAAGATTGCGATGGAAAATAGTCGCGAAAATAGTCGCTAATTATTTCAGCTTAAAAGTCAGCTTCATCATCAAGTTTGCGCGGGTTATTTGAGCTTGGTCGACGACTTTCTTCTGTATAAATCACCTCTGATGGCGCTTTTTGCGCAGGGTTACTATCGAGTGCCGCTGGGTCAAATACAATCGGTTGCTCGGTATCAATGGCGGTGTCTTTTTTATTAAAGCCTGGTTTGCTGCCGTCTGAGGCAAAAACATCCGATGTGTCGACAGTGTCAGTATTGGCGCAGCCAGCCAAGAAAAAGAGACAGACTACCGTTAAGTTTAATGCGATTTTTTTCATATTACACCTGTGATTTAGCGCTAGAGCCAGGCCATAAAGGCGGACGGGCTGAAGCGCGGCGGTTGGGGTTGTTAGGGTCGATATGGTCTAATTGTAACATTAGGCGGCGACAAACCAAAAGCGCCAAGATGACAATAACAAGGTGTCCGATGGATTGTCCGATGAGGACGCCTTTGGCACCATAAAAATGCGACAATACCCACGCCATTGGGATAATGCCTAAAAAGAACTTGGCGTAGTTAAATAGTGTGGAGTAAAGGGGGTAACCGAGGCTATTAAATGCCGAGTTTGTCGAAAATAAGATGCCGTCAAAGATAAAAAACAGCGCCAAATACGTGGCAAACAAGGTAAGCAGCTCAGCCGCTTGGTCGGATAAGTTAAACACACTGATTAAGGGTTTTTGTAGCAAAAAAAGCACGCCAGAAATTCCAATGACAACCAAAATGGCAAAAATAATGGCGTTGCGATAGGTTTCGCGAACGCGGTCGAACTGTTTTGCGCCAAAATTTTGCCCGATAATGGGTCCAATTGCGCCTGATAGCGCAAATAAAATACTAAACGCAACAGGAATGATGCGTCCAATAGTGGCATAAGCGGCCATCGCAGCGTCTCCAAATTTCGCCATATTCATGGTGACAAATGACTGCCCAATCGGCGTAGCTAAATTGGTTAAAATAACGGGAAATGCAATGTGCATAATAAAGCGGGTGTCGTGTCGAACATCAGCGAAACGGGGCTTGGCGACCATGCGGTGTAGGATAATCGCCCCATAAAATCCATAGGCCATCATGGCGATGCGTGACAGCACAGAGGCCCAAGCAGCCCCTGCAATCCCCATGCTTAATCCAAAAATGAGGATAGGGTCAAATACTAAGTTAACGCCAGCACCGATTAACGTGGTGTTCATGGCGCGTCGGGCATCGCCTACAGCACGAAGGATGCCGCTAGATGCCATGCCCAGCACAAGGATGACGCTGCTAGGTAAAACAATTTCGGCATAAGTAGTCGCTAAGGCTAATGTACGACCTTTGGCGCCAAGTAATTGTAAAATGGGCTCAACATAGAGAAATAAAACCGTGCTAAGTGCAATGGCAAAAAGGCTAGCAATGACATAGGTGCTGGCAGCAATCTGTCTGGCATTTTGCGTATCACCTGCACCGATGCGCTGTGAAACGAGTACCCCCATGGCAATTAACAGACCGATTGACATGGCGGTAATAAAAAACAACAATAGACCAGCAAAGCCAACGGCGGCCGCCATTTCTTGCTCGCCAAGCAGGTTGAGAAAGTATAAATCGATGAGATCGACAACAAAGAGTGCCATGAGGCCGATGGAATTGGTTAACGTCATGACAATAACATGTCGCCATGTAGCGCCAGTGACGAACCGCGCGGTTTTTTGTTGGGGCATGGGTGTGATTTTGGGCGTGATTTAAGCAAAAAACATTATATAATGCTAGGCTGATACAAGATAGCGCTTTTTGGGTTAATATAGGGTATATGCAGTGAGTATATGCAGTAGGTCGTGTTTTCCAAAGGGTGTTATTTGCCAATTCGAGTGGAAAACAAAGATAAATATAGACAGAATAAAAGGGGCATTTTATGAATAAAGCACAAATAAAAAAAGTCGTGTTAGCGTATTCAGGCGGGCTGGATACATCGATTATTGCCAAATGGCTTCAAGACGAGTACCAGTGTGAAGTTGTCACGTTTACCGCAGATTTAGGGCAAGGCGAGGAAATCGAACCCGCGCGTGCCAAAGCCCAAGCAATGGGCATCAAACAAATCTACATTGAAGATTTGCGCGAAACGTTTGCCAAAGACTATATTTTCCCGATGTTTCGTGCCAATACGATTTATGAGGGTGAGTATTTGTTAGGCACGTCTATTGCGCGCCCATTAATTGCCAAACGCCTCGTTGAAATTGCCCAAGAAACGGGCGCAGATGCGATTTCACACGGCGCAACAGGTAAAGGTAACGACCAAGTTCGTTTTGAGATTGGGGCGTATGCTTTAATGCCAAATATCCATGTCATTGCGCCATGGCGCGAGTGGGATTTGATGTCGCGGGAAAAGCTGATGGCCTATGCGGCAGAACACAACATCCCGATTGAGACAAAAAAAGGCAAATCACCGTATTCCAAAGACGCGAATCTGCTGCATATTTCCTACGAAGGTAACGAAATCGAAGATCCCGCCGTTGCACCCAATGAGGAAATGTGGGAGCGCACCGTGTCACCCAAAGCTGCGCCTGATGAAGAAACGGTCATCACAATTCGCTTTGAAAAAGGCGATCCAGTTGCCATTAATGGTCAAGCCTTATCACCCGCGCGGATTATCGAGACCTTGAATAAATTGGGCGGTGACAACGGCATTGGACGTGACGATTTGGTAGAAAACCGCTTTGTCGGCATGAAAAGCCGCGGTTGTTACGAAACACCAGGCGGGACTATTTTATTAAAAGCGCATCGTGCCATTGAGTCGATTACACTAGACCGAGAAGCGGCGCATTTAAAAGATGAAATCATGCCGCGCTACGCGAAGATTATCTATAACGGGTTTTGGTGGTCGCCTGAGCGAGAAATGCTACAAGCCCTGATTGATAAATCACAAGCGCGGGTGAGCGGCGAAGTACGTTTGTCGCTTTATAAAGGCAACGTCATGGTGCTAGGTCGCGAGTCTGAGAATAGCTTATTCGACAGCGCTATCGCAAGTTTCGATGACGAGTTGGCCTATGACCACAAAGACGCCGAAGGGTTTATTAAGCTAAATGCGCTCAGATTACGCATTGCCGCGGGTAAGCGTTAAGGCGCGCTGGACTATTGCGCGCTGGACTATTGTTGTTCAAGATAGCCTGCTGCTGGCTATCTTTTTGTTAATTTTTGTTAGAGAATGGATAGAGATTTGCCACTAGTGCCAACAATTGCGTTTCTTGTTTGCTTGTGCTTGGCGATTGTGGTTTATTTGTATTATGCGCCAATGACGCTTCGCCCGCCAATTGGCCAGTTATATACTGATACAAATAACCACGTATGGGCTTTGACGAAAAATAATATCCTGCGCATAGACACAGAGGGTCGTGAGAATGCTCAGTCATACTCAATGGCGCAATACAATATTGAGCAGCATGTCGGGCAGCTGATTCCTTTGAGAAGTGGTGAAGTTATCATCAATGCTGCAGGACAAAATCAATCGATTGCTCATAACATCAGGCGGCTTTTGCGAATAACGGAAAAAGAAAATAACCAGCATCATGGCTCGTTATTAAAATGTAGTGCCAGTCTTAATCGTTGTGAGATATGGGGAGGACAGCGTTTATATTTTAAAACCGCGTGGAGCGGATTGGAATTGTCAAATGGGTTGATTGTGCTAAATGATACAGCCCGTCATCGTGTCATGCTATTAAGCGCTGACGGAGAGTTGTTAAGCGAATTAGATGGATTTAAATTTCCTAATCACCTAGTTGAAGACGGAGAAAAAATTTGGGTTGTTGATACCAATCATCACCAAATCGTGGCGTTAGGAGTTAAAAATCGACAGTTAAGCAGGACAGGAGATGTTGTTAGCCTGTCGGACTACAGTGGGATGGAGTCAGCGCATGAATGGCCGTCGATAGCCTATTTAGATGATCATCAGCGCTGGTGGGTGATGGTGAATGATAGTGGCATGGCGCACCCAGGCTTTTATAGGCTGAATAAAGATAAAACAACGACGCGCTTTGCCAGTCAATTGAATGATGCCTCTGCTATGCTGGTTCATGATCAGAAGCTTTACGTTGGGCAATACCCTGAGAATAAGGTGTGGGTATTCGATATGCAAGCAGGTGATGGGCAAGCGGTGACAAGCCAAGCATTGTCAACATTAAACCAAAGAATAGACGACGAAATCAGCTCGCAAAAAACAAAAATGTGGAGCATCATTGCGGCAATCAGTGTGTTGGGTATTGGGTTATTAGCCTTTGCCGTTTACGGTTCAAAGCCAATCGCTGCAGTTCAATCAGGTGCGCTAGCCAGAAAAAATAAACGAATTTTCTCGAGTCGCATTGATGTTGATTTAAGCCAGTCAGCAGGTGAAATAACTCAAAAAATTGTATGGATCCCTCATAGTAAAAAGGCAACCCAGAAACTAAAACTAGCAAAAAGAATAAGCTACTTTGTGCCCCTATGTATTTTTATAGGGCTAGGGAGCGTGTTTTTTAGGAATGAATCTGAGAAAGAGATCCCGCTTGTTTTTTGGCCGATGGTGGTTCTTGCCTTGTGTGTCGTGCCATTAGCAAGCTACGCTATAAATAAAATAATGAATAGAGAGTTGGGTGTTTTTAATGGCGCTTTGCTAATACGACAAGGCAAGATAGCCCAAGCGGTGAGACTTTATGGTAAGGATATTGTTTACACGAATAATGCGCTGTATGCTAAGGGGGAATATCTCATGTGGCAAAATCCTCAGTATACAATTTACGACAAAGCCGCCTTTGAGCAATATGCTGTCCCTGTTTTGCAGCAAGGCAGGAAGGTAAGCGATTGGAAATTATATGGATTGCGACTAAAAGACGGGGACGTGTTCGCTGTAATTAACTTATTAGGCGTTTGTTTTTTGGTGTGGCTTGCTTGGTATTCATACTAGGCGTAACAGGCGCTATCGGCTATAAAATGATTATGCGGTGTATTTATTTTACTTAAATGGTTGCTAATTTTTTATTTGTCGTTAAAATTTGCATCTCGATAGGCGGATTCAGTGGTTGCATAAAATAACGCGAGCGCGATATTGCACGCATGTTGTGTCGGAACCAAAATCTGTCTTTGTAGTATTGGTTATTTGAAAACAAACAGTTTATTGCGGGTGTCGTATAATGGCTATTACCCGAGCCTTCCAAGCTCGTGACGTGGGTTCGATTCCCATCACCCGCTCCAATTACTGCTCGAATTGCCCATATAGCTCAGGGGTAGAGCACTTCCTTGGTAAGGAAGAGGTCGCCAGTTCAATTCTGGCTATGGGCTCCATACAGAAAAATGACGTAAACCACGATTTTTGGAGATTAAGACATGTCAAAAGAGAAATTTGAGCGCACCAAGCCTCACGTAAACGTAGGTACGATAGGTCACGTAGACCATGGTAAGACGACGTTGACTGCGGCTTTGACTAAGGTCATGGCTGAGGCGCATGGTGGTGCATTTAAGGCTTACGATCAGATTGATGGTGCGCCAGAAGAGCGAGCGCGTGGTATTACGATTTCTACGGCTCACGTTGAGTATGAGTCAGAAGGTCGTCACTATGC